>UQXU01000013.1 GCA_900545085.1 uncultured Eubacteriales bacterium | reverse complement strand
GAGCTGAGCGGATATAACGGCATACCGCATCTCAAGGTTCCGGTAGTGACGGAGCCTAAGAGGGCGGCGGGTGCGCTCGCATGGGCAGTGGGAGAGATGGAACGGAGATACTCTCTCTTTTCCGCGTCCACTGCAAAAGAGATAGAGAGATATAACAAATATGCCAAAGAAAACGGTCTTGAAACGCTGCCCAAGCTTGTTATAATAGTAGATGAGCTGGCGGATTTGATGATGGTCAGCTCGAAAGAAGTGGAGTCGGCTATCTGCCGTATAGCGCAGAAGGGCAGGGCGAGCGGGATACATCTCGTCGTCGCTACACAGAGACCTTCGGTAGACGTAATTACCGGTTTGATAAAGGCGAACATACCCGCCAGAATAGCTCTCACGGTTTCGTCAGGCGTGGATTCCCGCACGATACTGGATATGCATGGCGCGGAGAAGCTGCTGGGCAAAGGAGATATGCTTTTCAAGCCCGGCGACGCTCCCAAACCCATAAGAGTGCAGGGATGCTGGATAAGTGAAGACGAGATATCCGCAGTGATAGACTTCCTGAAACGAGACGGAGAAGCAACGTATGACGAAGAGACTCAGGATGCTATAGAACGCGCAATTCCGAAAGGAAAGGAAAACCCGAGCACAGACGACGGAGCTGATCTTAACGGAGAAGATGAGCTGCTGGGAAAGGCGCTGAGGCTTGCGCTGGAATACGAACAGGTGTCAATCTCAATGCTGCAGCGCAGGCTCCGAGTGGGATACGCCAGAGCCGCGCGATTGGTGGATGAAATGGAGCAACGGGGATACGTTTCTCCGGCTGACGGAAGCAAGCCCAGACAGATACTTATAACATGGGACGAATTCAACAGATTGAGCGGAGGGGGCAATGACTGATAAAAAAACTTTCTGCCTTGTGGCGTTAGGCTGCGATAAAAATACAGTGGACTCTGAGCTTATGCTCAGCGAGCTGCAAAAAAAATATACTCTGGTTACGGAGATGCAGTATGCAGATATAATAGTAGTAAATACCTGCGGTTTTATAGAAAGCGCGCAGCAGGAAAGTATAGACTGCATACTTGAGGCTGCGGAATACCGGAAGTCAAGCGCATGTGCGCTGATAGTAACCGGATGTCTTGCGCAGCTCTTCGCAAAGGAGCTTATGGATGAGATAGACGAGATAGACGCATGTCTCGGCGTGACCTCTGCGGCTGATATAACTGAAACTGTAGAAAGAGTGGTAAAAGGAGAACGCTTTATAAATGTAAAGAAGCCTACGCTGGACGGCTGCTATGAGCAGCGCACTCTTTCGACTCCAGGTTATACGGCGTATGTTAAAATAGCAGAAGGCTGTTCCAACGGCTGCTCATACTGCCTGATTCCGAGGATACGCGGCGGACTCAAGAGCAGAACGATGGAAAACATAGAGCTGGAGGTAAAATGTCTGGCGGAGCGCGGCGTGAAGGAAATAGTTCTCGTTGCGCAGGATACGACGAGATACGGCGAGGATATATACGGAGAATGTAAGATTGCCGAGCTGCTGGAAAGATTGGCGGCGACAGATGTGAAGTGGATTCGTCTGTTGTACTGCTATCCTGAGAGCATAACGCCTGAGCTGATTGACGTAATGACACGCCATGAAAATATAGTTAAATATATAGATATGCCCGTGCAGCATCTCTCCGACGAAATACTGATGCGAATGAGAAGGCGCAGTACGTATGAACAGATAGAAAACGCCGTCGGAATGATACGCGCGGCAGACGCAAGTTTTATTTTGCGGACTACTATAATAGTAGGCTATCCGGGAGAAACCGAGGAAATATTCGAGGAATTGTTGGAAAAACTGCAAAAGCTTGAGTTTGACAGGCTCGGAGTATTTGTATTTTCTGAACAGGAAGGAACTCTCGCGGCGAAGCAGGAGCCCAAAGTACCGCCGGAGACGGCGGAGGAGAGGCTGGAGCGCGTAATGCTTCTGCAGCAGGAAATATCGCTGCGGCGAGATGAGCTGCTGATAGGAACTCGGCAGGAGGCGCTTGTCGAAGGATATGATATGGACAGATTTATGTACGTTGCCAGAACGCTGGGGCAAACGCGCGACGTGGACGGACAGACGTATTTCTTCTCCGAGCGTGAGCTGGAGGCGGGAGAAATAACGACGGTGAAGATTGAAAAGGCTGACGAATACGATTTGTATGCGAGAGAGATATAATAATGAAGATTGAAAAACTGCCTAACATGATGACTGTGGCGCGTATGTTAATGGTACCGCTTATTGTAGCGGTATATCTCATAGATTTTCCGGCGTGGTATATAGCGGCGGGTATAATATTTATACTGGCCTCTATAACGGATCTTCTCGACGGAATAATAGCGCGTAGGAAGCACTGCGTTACTAACTTCGGAAAACTTATGGATCCTATGGCTGATAAGCTCCTGGTGATGGCGGCGATGCTGATATTAGTAGACGTAGGACGCCTGCCTATGCTCATCGCGCTGATAATACTGGCGAGAGAATTTGTCATATCAGGCGTGCGTCTTGTCGCGGCGGAGGCAGGGGTGGTCATCGCGGCGGATAGAATCGGAAAACTAAAGACGCTTTTTCAGATGGTGGGTCTGGCGCTTATGCTGCTCGGGTCTCCGGCGATGCAGCTTACGGGCGTAGATATAGAAATGATATTAATGATGATAAGCGTTGTGTTGGCGGTGCTGTCGTGCATACATTATATATCGAGTTACATTTCTGCTCACAGAGTAAAGGCTGGTTGAATCAACAATAGGTAAAGGGGTCAAATATGGATAAACAGATGGCGCTGGATATGGCGTTAAAAGGGATAGAAAAACAGTTCGGCAAAGGCGCCGTTATGCGTCTTGGCGACAAGGAGGCAGGGTTGGAGTTGACAGTCATTCCTTCGGGCTGCCTTGAGCTGGATATAGCTCTCGGCATAGGCGGCTATCCGCGCGGAAGGATAATTGAAATTTTCGGACCGGAATCATCGGGCAAGACGACCGTCGCGCTGCATGCGATAGCGTCGGCTCAGGCTCTGGGCGGACTGGCGGCGTTCATAGACGCGGAGCACGCGCTCGATCCTAAATATGCGAGAAATCTGGGAGTAGATGTGGATAATCTGCTTATATCTCAGCCGGATACAGGAGAGCAGGCTTTGGAAATAGCGGAAGCGCTCATACGCAGCGGCGCGATAGACGTCGTAGTAATAGACTCCGTGGCGGCGCTTGTCCCAAAGAGCGAGATAGACGGCGAGATGGGAGATTCTCATGTGGGATTGCAGGCCAGATTGATGAGCCAGGCTTTGCGCAAGCTCTCCGGCGCGATAAGCAAATCTAAGACAGTTGCAATATTTATAAATCAGCTGAGAGAAAAGGTGGGCATAATGTTCGGAAATCCTGAAATTACGCCCGGCGGAAGAGCGATGAAGTTCTATTCCTCTGTGAGAATAGAGGTTAGGCGCGGGGAGCAGATTAAACAGGGGGACAAAGCGGTAGGAAATAAAACCAGAATTAAGATCCCGAAGAACAAGGTTGCGCCGCCGTTCGCTCAGGTGGATTGTGATATTTATTACGGAAAAGGCATATCTCTCGAATCCAGCCTGATAAACCTGGGCGTAGAATTTGGCGTAGTGAGCAAATCCGGCTCATGGTATTCCTTTGGAGATATGAGAATAGGCCAGGGAAAAGATAACGCGCGTCAGTTCCTCGTGGACAATCCGGAGGTTGCTCAAGAGGTCAAGGAAAAGGTGCTGGAGCACATGCCTCATGCGCGTCTTACGCTGGACGACGAGCCTGAAGCAGAGCCGGCGGATGCTGTCGAGACGAGTGCTGAGGCGGAAAGTACAGACGGCGAAAAATAAAAATTCATATTAAAGTATGCCAGATATTGTGCAGTGCAGAGCGGCAGGAACAAAATGTGCAAAATAACTGTGATTTAGACATGAAACGAGCGGAAATATGCGAATATTACGCATTCGGAGAGAGTTATGCACATTTTCTTGCGTTGAATTGTGGATAATGTGGATAACTTTAACCGGTTATCCACATTATAAAAGCCTATTTAACGATGTTTTTATAAAAAGTGTGGATAATGTGGACAAATTCACGGCTTGAATATTCATTGTCAAAGAGGGTATATACATGCTGCGGCATAAGTCGGAGCGGGATTGGGAATACTTTTTAGTATTCCGAGATGGACAGGAGGACGTAATGGTAAAAAAGCAAGCTGTGGACGTAGGGAAGATAAGAGAGAGACTGGCGATGAAAAAAGGCCGTAGAGTAGAGCTTTACGCGATAGGCGAGCGCAACAGGGTGACGCGCGCGCAGGGCGTTCTGGATGGAGTATATCCCGGGATATTCACGATACTGGTGGATTCCAAAGGGTATTCTACCAGATATTCCTACACCTATAACGAACTGATTACCGGAAAGGTGAACATAAGTCTGATAGGATGATTTAAAAATGTACGTCATGCTTCCTCTGCAAAAAAAGGAGGGAGCTTTTGTTTTGGCTATTTCAAAAGCGAACGGCAGAAGGAGCGGCTGAGCGGCGCGCCTGTCTCTGCGTCTGAGAGGAAAAATGCAAAGCCGGCGTGAAGAAAATTGAAGCCGGGCGGTATTACGTCAGAGCGAACGGCCACTCCGGATATTTCGCGGCCCACGCTGTCTTTTATTACTCCGGCATAAAAAGCGGATCCGCCGACGATGCGCAGCCATCTGCTGTGCTTGAAAAGACGTGTCAGTTCAAAGCTGAATTCTTCGGCCGCCGCAGGGCATTTGTTCATTTTACACCTCCGTGCTGTAGATTTACTATTCATTATGCGTAAAAAAACCGCTGTAGAACGTCAGAGTTAGTCGGATATATCAAATCAGGTCTGTACATTTGCGACTTTTTGAGTTATTATATAGATGAAGAAAGCATACGAAACGTAGGGGGGAGAGATGGAGCAGCTTAGCTCGCCGAAGAAGATAAAAGAAACGCTGGAACAGTTCGGATTGTCGCCGCTTAAAAAACTGGGGCAGAACTTCCTGAAAGACGCTAACATAACGCGCAGGATAGCGGAAGCCGCGGTTTTGCCCGGGGAGGACGTGTTGGAAATAGGTCCGGGTCTGGGCGCGCTCACGGATGTTTTAGCGGAGCGGGCAGGTCGTGTCGTCGCCGTGGAGATAGACTCGGGCATGACACGTGCTCTTTCACATACTCTGGCGCACAGGAATAACGTAACAGTGCTGCACGCAGATATACTAAAGACGGACATAAAAAAAGTAGCTGAGGAATACTTTTCCGGCAGCTTCGCCGTCGCGGGAAATCTGCCGTATTATATCACGAGCAAGTGCCTTTTTGCCGTCTTGGAGAGCGGCGCGCCTGTCACTCGCTTCACAGCTATGGTGCAGAAGGAAGTCGCGGAACGTCTCGCTGCAAAAGCGGGGGACAAGGACTACGGCGCTCTGACAGCTTCCATAGCTTATTATGGCGCAGTTCAAAAGATTCTCAATGTTCCGGCCGGCTGTTTCCTGCCCGAGCCTGATGTGGATTCTGCCGTAATACAGTTTACGCCGTCAAAAACGATGGACGTCGAGCGGAAGATATACGCACGCACTGTAAAAGCGCTGTTCGCTATGCGCAGGAAGACCGTGCAGAACAATCTGAAGGCAATGCTCGGCGCGGAGGAGGCGTCCGCGGCGCTTGAGCTCGCGGGGATAGATCCTAAAGCGCGGGCGGAGACGCTTAGTCCGGAGATAATAGCGCGCCTGGCGGAGATAATAGCACAGTCTTGAAGAAACTTCCTATCAGAAAAAAGAACCTACTTCAAAAATGTAAGATGCAAGTCCATTATGCAGAAATACGAGGAGGATTGATTAATGGCAACTAAACAGTTTTATGAGCGCAGCGAGGTCAAGAAGGGTACGTACTTCAGCAATATAAAGGCTATCGTAGAGACTCCCTTCTACGGGAACAATGTTTATCCTGTTCAGACGCCCTCCGAGGCGTATAAGCTCGCGGAAGAAAGCCCCGGAACTATAGTCACTGACATGCCGATATATAAGCCCGAGGCTGTAGGTCTGCCCGAAGGCGCAACCGCGCTCATATTTAACGACGGTGCAGTTCAGGGACGCTGCGCCGCTGCCAGACGTGTAATAGGCGAACCGGGCGTGGACGCTGAAGAGCTGGGCAAGGTGGTTCGTGACGCTGTATACGACACGCGCTTTAAAACAATGCTCAAGGCAGATGCGTATGTAGGGCTTTCGCCGGAATTTATGGTTAAGGCTCATCTGCTCATTCCGGATACAGAAGCTAACATACTGCTGTCCTGGATGCTGAACTTCCAGTACTGCAACGAATTTTATAACGAAATGTATGAGAAGAGCAAGGTGATAGACGGCGAGGCGGATATTTACGTATTCTCCGATCCGACTTGGAGTCATCCTGATTTCCCGCTCGGTCTGGCTCTGTTTGACCCTGAGCATAACTGCGCTGCAATTTTAGGTATGCGTTATTTCGGCGAGCATAAGAAGGGCACGCTTACTCTCGCTTGGGGCATCGCCAACAGACACGGGTTCTGCTCCTGCCACGGCGGTCAGAAGCGTTACAACCTGCCGGATGGAAGAACATTTGTCGCAGGCGTATTCGGTCTCTCCGGCTCCGGCAAATCTACTATTACGCACGAGAAGCACGGCGGCAAGTACGGCGACATAACCGTTCTGCACGACGACGCTTTTGTAATCAGCAACGAGGGCGGAAATACGTATTCTGTAGCTCTCGAACCTGCTTATTTCGACAAGACAAACGACTACCCGACAGATCATCCGGATAATAAATTCCTGATGACAGTACAGAACGTAGGCTGCACTCTGGATAAAGACGGCAAAAAGGTCATAGTCCCCGAGGACATTCGCAACGGCAACGGCAGAGCGGTTAAATCCCGCCTCTGGAGTCCCAACCGCGTAGATCTTTTTGAAGAATCTGTAAACGCGGTTATCTGGCTGATGAAAGATCCGACGCTTCCTCCGCTGATTAAGATCGACGATCCTGTTGTGGCAGCGTCGATGGGCGCAACTTTGGCTACGAAGCGCACCACTGCGGAGCGTCTCGCTCCCGGCGTAGATCCGGATGCTCTTGTAGTAGAGCCTTACGCAAACCCCTTCCGCACGTATCCTCTGTCTGACGACTATGCGGGCTTTAAAAAGCTGTTCGAAGGCGAGCACAAGGCTGATTGCTACATAATCAACACGGGCTTCTTCGGTGAGAAGAAGGTTCCGAAAGAAGTTACGTTCGAGTGCCTGGAGGCTATAATAGAGCAGCGCGCTGAGTTCAAGCGGTTTGGCAAGGTAGACGCTCTTAAATACATGCCTATCGAGGGATTTGAGCCTGATTTCGACGACGTTCTGTATGCTAAGAGTGTTCAGGCGAGAATGAACGACCGCGTTGAATTTATAGAGTCTAAGATTCACCTCAAGGGCGGATACGACAAGCTTCCGGATGAGGCGCTCGAAGCAATGAAGAAGATTGCTAAACAGGCGGCTGAAAAGTAAAAAGAAATATATAAAATATTTTAAGAAGGCGGGAGCTTCCCGCTTTCTTTTTTAGCTTATTTATATTTCATATTGCGTGTGCTGATAGAACAATTGCGCGGCGGCGTTTGCGAAAGCAGAAAAAATGCGGCGCAGTCCTCAAAATGAGGTGAGCCGCACTTTTATTTAGGAAGACATTCAGGTGTCAGGGGGCTATTTTACATTTTCGCCGAGATAGCTCTCCATTTTCAGCTTGTCTGCTATCAATGCGATAAATTCTCCGTTGGTGGGTTTGTCGTTGCCGGAGTAAATAGTATAGCCGAATATGGAGTTGATTGCGACCAGCTTGCCGCGGCTCCATGCGACTTCTATGGCGTGGCGAATCGCGCGTTCGACCTTGCTGGCGGTCGTGGAGAAGTTGGCAGCGACGGCGGGATACAGCTCTTTGGTGATACTGCCCAGCATACCGCCGTTGCGAAGAGTTATTTTTATTGCTTCGCGCAGATATTGATAGCCTTTTATATGAGCGGGGATGCCTACCGCGAGGAAAATACTGGAAATGCGCTCGTCGTAACTGCGTGTGCTTACGTGCTGCTCCGGCAGAGTTATTTTGCGTTTCCCTACCAGATCCAGTATTCTGTCGTGCAGCAATTTAAAGGCAAAAGGTTTTACCATATAGTATTTTGCACCCAAGCGCAGGCATTTTGATACAATTGCCTCGTCAGAAAGAGCAGATAACACAAGGACTGCGGGTCTGGGCAAATCGCCTTCTGCCAAACGCTCCAGCAGCATTATCCCGTCGTGCCGCGGCATTACTATGTCGAGCAGCATTGCATCAGGCGTCACCAGTTTTAGATGTTCTACAGCTTCTTTGCCGTCGGAGGCAATTCCTACTACTTCAATATCGCCGAATTCCTCCAGAGCGTTTTTTACGCTTTCGCTCGCCTTACGATTGTCATCTACTATTAAAAGTTTCGTCTTGTTCATTATTTTTCCTCCGTTTAGTGCATATAAGGCGTTTTTTCTCCTTGCCTTTCGTATATAAGTATATGTTTTTGATGTTTTGAGGTCAATGTACGCGATATTTCTCGGGGAATGACAAAGAATATATACGTATGAATTTTTTAATAGTGCAAAATGCCGCTTTTTTCGACAGAAGGCGGCGCATATTTGACATATCGGCGTCTATGTGCTAGAATTAATCAAAAGAGAAAAGACCTTTAAACTTGTCCGGCGAGGCAGGAAGGACTTTGCATAATCCGCGCGAAAGCGTATTTTTCGTGAGCCTAAGTTTTGCAGCCCTTGCCGAACGCGGGGCTTTTTTTCTGCGAAAAAACAGTTTGAAATGCTGAAAATAAAATCGCAAAAAATAAAAAATGGAGGAAGCCTTATGTTCGAAAAAGCTAAAATAATGGACGCCAAGGAAATGGACAGAGCGCTTGCGAGAATAGCTCATCAGATCATCGAAAAGAACCACGGTGCGGAAAAGCTGTGTATAATAGGTATTCAAAGGCGCGGCGTGCCTCTGGCGGAGCAGATTGCTAAGTATATCGCTGATTTTGAAGAAACAGAGGTGCCTATGGGCGTGCTGGATATCACGTTCTACCGCGACGATCTCTCAATGTTGGACAAACATCCTCTTTTCAAAGGAACGGACATAGACTTCGATGTTAATGAAAAAAGCATAGTCATTGTGGACGACGTGCTGTATACAGGAAGAACGGCTCGCGCGGCTATGGAGGCTATAATGGATCTCGGAAGACCGGATAAAATCCAGCTTGCCGTGCTCATAGACAGAGGCCATAGAGAGCTGCCTATAAGAGCAGACTATGTCGGAAAGAATCTGCCTACGTCCCGTTCGGAGGCGGTCTCCGTACGTCTGATGGAGTTTGACGGAGCTCGCGAAGTGGTCATACTCGAAAACGAGGCATAAATTGGAGGAGAAAAATGGCACTAAGGTCTAAAGATATGCTCGGGATGAAGGATACGACGCCTGAGGAAATTATTGAAATTTTGGAAAATGCAGAAACGCTCAAAAATCTGCTCGATACGCCTATGAAAAAGGCGAGCCATCTCGCGGGAAAATCTATTATAACTCTTTTCTATGAGAATTCCACCCGCACCAGAATGAGCTTTGAGCTGGCCAGCAAATACCTCTCTGCGACGGCAGCTAATATTTCCGCCTCGGCATCGAGTGTGCAGAAAGGCGAAACACTTATAGATACGGGTAAAACTCTGGACGTAATGGGGACGGACGTCATCGTTATACGTCATCCCATGAGCGGCGCGCCGCATCTGTTGGCCAAAAACGTAAACGCGAGTGTCATAAACGCCGGCGACGGAATAAACGAGCATCCGACTCAGGCGCTGCTTGATATGCTCACGATGAAAGAGCAGTTCGGGGACTTCAAAGGTCTTAATGTTACAATAATAGGCGATATATATCATTCGAGAGTGGCGCGCAGCAATACTTACGGTCTTACCAAGCTGGGCGCTAATGTTACGCTTTGCGGTCCTAAAACGCTGCTGCCCGTCGGAGCGGAGAAGATAGGCGCGAAGCTGGAAACGAACGCGGCTAAAGCTGTAGAAGGCGCAGATGTAGTAATGGCGCTGCGCATACAGAGAGAAAGGCAAAAGGGAGGCAGATTCCCGTCCGTCCGCGAGTATTTTGAATATTACGGCGTGGACGACGCGCTCATGTCTCATGCTGCGAAGGGCGCGCTGATAATGCACCCCGGCCCGATGAACCGCGGAGTTGAAATAAGCAGCGCGAGCGCGGACAGCGAAAGCTCCCGCGTGACGGCGCAGGTTAGAAACGGCGTAGCAGTGCGCATGGCTCTGCTCTATCTGTTGACGAGAAAGAAGAGGTAATGTATATGAGAATTCTCATTAAAAACGGTACGGTGGTAAACCCATTAGGAAAAAAGGGCGACATCTCCATAAAAGACGGAGTGATAGAGAGCGTCGGAGCGGCGAGCGGAGAATACGACAGAGTTATAGATGCAGAAGGAAAGCTGGTCACCCCCGGCTTGATAGATATGCACGTGCATCTGCGCGACCCGGGATTTGAGTACAAAGAGGACATAGTAAGCGGCACGGCGGCGGCGGCCAAGGGCGGATTTACAGCGGTAGCGTGTATGCCGAATACAGAGCCGATAATAGACAACGAGCCGACAGTGGCGTATATAATTAACAAGGCTAAGACAAAAGGAAGCTGCAAGGTATATCCGATCGCGTCTATAACCAAGGCGGAGAAGGGAGAGGAGCTTTCCGAAATGGGCCTGCTCAAGGCGGTGGGAGCAGTTGCATTCTCTGACGATGGAGTGCCTGTTTCCAGCTCCAGAATTATGCGCATGGCTCTTGAATACGGCGCAGGCTTTGACGCTCTGATGATAAGTCATTGCGAGGATAAGGATCTTGCCGGGGACGGCGTTATGAACGAAGGTGAAAATTCCACAGCCTTTGGCTTGAAAGGCATCTCTCGCGCAGTAGAGGAGATAATGGCGGCGAGAGACATTATACTATGCGAGACTTTCGGAGGCAGACTTCACCTTGCGCATATCTCGACAAAAGGCACGGCGGAGCTGGTGCGCCAGGCGAAGAAGCGCGGCGTGAACGTGACGTGCGAGACATGCCCGCATTATTTCGCCGCGGACGACAGCATGGTTGCCGCATACGATACAGCGACGAAGGCTAATCCGCCTCTGAGGACTAAAGAGGATGGCGAAGCGATAAAGGCGGCGCTAAAGGACGGAACGATAGACTGCATAGTTACAGACCATGCGCCGCATCATCAGGATGAGAAAAATGTAGAGTACGATATAGCTCTCAACGGCATAAGCGGAATTGAGACGTCCGTGCCGCTCTCTCTGGGGCTGGTGCGCGACGGAGTGCTCACTATAGATGAGCTGATAACAAAAATGAGCGTGAATCCCGCCAGGATACTCGGCGTGGAGGGCGGCGTTATAGCAGAGGGCAAGCCGGCTGATATAACGATAATAGATCCGGAAGCGAAATACGTGTTTAAAAAAGAGGACATCATCTCCAAAGGAAAGAACTCCCCGTTTATCGGCAGAGAGATGCAGGGCAGAGTAGTCATGACGCTGCTCGACGGCGAAGTGTCCTATGAATACGAGGGATGAGAGTATGATGATAGACAAGCTGATACAGAGAATCACGGAGACGGGCGCGCCGATATGCGTCGGTCTGGACACAGTGCCCGAGCACCTGCCGGAGAGCAAGGCTTTCACGTTATCAGAGCTAGCAGATGAGATACTGAGCTTCAACGAGCAAATAATAGATGCAGTGGCAGACATCGTTCCTGCTGTAAAAGTTCAGGTCGCCTGCTATGAGCAGCTCGGCATAGACGGAATGCGCGTTTTCAACGCTACTCTGGAGAGCGCGCGCAGGCATGGGCTTATGACCATTGCGGACGTAAAGCGCGGGGATATAGGCTCTACGGCGGCGATGTACTCCCGTGCATATCTCGGCCGCACCGTAGTGGCGGGCAGAGAGCTGAAGGCTTTCGATCCGGATTTTATAACCGTAAACCCTTATCTTGGTTCGGACGGGATACTGCCGTTTGTGGAGGACTGCAAAAAATACGGAAAAGGCATGTTCGTTTTGGTCAAGACCTCCAACCCGTCGAGCGGAGAGTTTCAGGATTTGATGATAGGCGACAGCACTCTGTACGACAGAGTAGCGCTCATGACGGAGCAATGGGGCAAGGATCTCATAGGCGAAAAGGGCTTCTCCTCGGTCGGAGCGGTGGTCGGAGCTACATATCCGTCTCAGCTTCAGGAAATGCGGGAGAAATATCCGCATATGTTCTTCCTGATACCCGGATACGGCGCGCAGGGCGGCACGGCTGCCGACGTAGCCGTAGGTCTGGGAAAGAACGGCGTGGGCGGAATAGTTAACTCATCCCGTGGGATAACGCTGGCGTACAGAAAACAGGAATATCAGGGTCTGAGCGTAAGCGAAGCGGCGAGAACAGCTGCTAAAGAAATGGCTATGGACATAGCGTTAGCAGTGGCGAATTTGTAAAAAAGCGCAAATACAAACGGAGGGAACATGGCATTTTTAATATTGGAGGACGGAACGATATTCGAAGGCGTGCCGTTCGGAGCTAAAAGAGATATTATCGGCGAGGTAGTTTTTAATACAGGTATGACGGGATATCAGGAAGTTTTGACAGATCCGTCCTATTCGGGGCAGCTCGTCTGCATGACATACCCGCTGATGGGCAATTACGGCGTGAATGAGGACGACCCCGAGTCAGATGCGCCGAAGGTCTCGGCTTTTATTGTACGCGAAGCCTGCGAACATCCCAGCAACTGGAACAGCAGCGGAACGTTGGCGGCGTATATGGAGAAGAACGGAATAGTCGGCATTTCTGATATAGATACACGCGCGCTGACGCGCAGAATCCGCAATGCCGGCGTAATGCGCGGTATAATCACACAGAACGAGCCGACGCAGGAACAGATAGCCGAAATGAAGAAGTTTGTCTGCTCACGTCCTGTAGATATGGTTACGTGCAAAGAAGCGTACAAAATGGGCGAAGGAGAGACTAAGATAGCAGTTATGGACTTTGGGCTGAAGCGCGGGATACTTCGCTCTTTGGCGGCGCGCGGAGTGGAGCTGACGGTGTATCCGGCGCATACATCCGCAGAGGAGATACTCCAAGGCGGGTACGACGGCCTTATGCTCACGAACGGCCCCGGAGATCCTAAGGACAACGTAGAGATAATAGAAAACATAAAGAAGCTGCTGGGCAAGCTGCCCACGTTCGGCATTTGTCTGGGGCATCAGCTTCTCGCTCTCGCGGCGGGCGCAGATACGCGCAAGATGAAGTTCGGACACAGAGGTTCAAACCACCCGGTTAAGGATATATCTATGGACAGAGTGTATATAACCTCTCAGAACCACGGCTATGCGATACTCAGCGACTCGCTCAAGCCGAATATGCGCATAAGCCATATAAATGCTAACGACGGCACGATAGAAGGACTGGAGTATACAGATATGCCCGTGTTTTCGGTGCAGTTTCACCCGGAGGCTTCGCCCGGGCCGCAGGATACGGCGTATCTTTTCGACAGATTTCTAAGCATGATAGAGCAGGGTAAGAAGTAACGGGGGATAGTGCAATGCCATTAAATAAAGATATTAAAAAGGTTCTGGTAGTGGGCAGCGGTCCCATTATTATAGGTCAGGCTGCGGAGTTTGACTATGCGGGCACGCAGGCGTGCCGTGCGCTCAGAGAGGAAGGAATAGAGGTAGTGCTCGTGAATTCCAATCCCGCCACGATAATGACGGATACGCATATGGCGGATAAGCTCTATGTGGAGCCTCTCACGCCCGAGGTGCTCAAAAATATAATCCGCAAGGAGCGTCCTGACTCTATGCTCGCGACGCTGGGAGGTCAGACAGGTCTAAATCTCGCTATGGAGCTGCACGAGCAGGGCTTCCTCAAGGAGATGAACGTGAAGCTCCTCGGCACGGACATTGAATCCATAAAGAAAAGCGAGGACAGAGAGCTTTTCAAAGAAACTATGCAGTCTATAGGCGAGCCGGTAATCGAAAGCGATATTGTAAACGATGTTGACAGCGCGGTTGCGTTCGCTGAGAAAATAGGCTACCCTGTTATAGTTCGCCCGGCGTATACTCTCGGAGGCACCGGCGGCGGCATAGCGAATGACGAAAAAGAACTGCGTGAGACATGCGAATCCGGATTGCAGGCGAGTCTTGTGCATCAGTGCTTGATAGAGCGTTCCGTAGCGGGATACAAAGAGATAGAGTATGAGGTTCTGCGCGATGCAAAGGGCAATTGTATTACGGTATGCTCCATGGAGAATATCGACCCTGTAGGAATACACACCGGCGACAGCATCGTAACCGCGCCTGCTCAGACTCTGCGAGACAAAGAATATCAGATGCTGCGGAGCGCGGCTATAAATATCATAGGCGCTCTCGGTATAGAAGGCGGCTGCAACGTGCAATATGCGCTCGACACGGATTCTATGAAGTACTATCTGATAGAGGTGAATCCCAGGGTAAGTCGCTCCTCGGCTCTGGCGAGTAAGGCCACAGGCTATCCGATAGCTCGCGTTGCGGCTAAGATAGCTATAGGATATTCTCTCGATGAGATACCGAATGGAGTAACGGGGAAGACATACGCCTGCTTCGAGCCGACTATAGACTATGTAGTAATGAAGTTCCCGCGCTGGCCGTTTGACAAATTTACGGCTGCGGATAAAGCTCTCGGCACGAAGATGAAGGCTACAGGCGAGGTAATGAGCATCGGCGGGAATTTTGAAGCCGCGCTCTGCAAGGCGGTTCGCTCGCTCGAGCTGAATCTTGACAGCCTGGAGAGCAAGTTTACAAAACCGTATGACGATGAACAGCTGCTGGAGCGCATAGCAATGCAGGACGACGAGCGACTCTTCCTCATTGCCGAGGCTATGCGCCGAGGTATGAAAAACAGTGTGATACACGACATAACAAAGATAGACTATTTCTTCCTGGATAAGATCCGTTCGATAGTCGAGATGGAGGAGGAGCTTAGGAGGACGCCCGCTGATGAGCTGACGCGCCCGCGTCTGCTCCGTGCTAAGCGTCTGGGAATCGGAGACGCTGCTATCGCCCGCTTCACTCAGACAACTGAAGCGGAGATACGTGAGAAGAGAAAGAGCATGAACATCAACCCGACGTATAGAATGGTTGATACCTGTGCGGCTGAGTTTGAGGCAGTGTCGCCGTATTATTACTCTACATACGGCGATGAGAACGAAGCGACAGTGCCGGAAAACAAAACAGTGGTAGTTCTCGGCAGCGGCCCGATTAGAATAGGTCAAGGCGTTGAATTTGACTATTGCTCTGTACACAGCGTTTGGGCGCTGCGCGAAAAGGGATACGACACTGTAATAATAAACAATAACCCGGAGACGGTTTCCACTGACTTTGACACTTCGGACAGATTGTATTTTGAACCGCTGACTCCCGAGGACGTGGTGAACGTGCTTGATCAGGAGAAGCCCGTAGGCGTAGTAGTCCAGTTCGGCGGCCAGACGGCGATTAAGCTTGCAAAGCACGTAGTAGCGGCAGGCTATAAGCTTTTGGGAACGAGTCTGGAGCATATAGACGCTGCGGAGGACAGAGAGGTATTCGACAATGTGCTGGAATCCATAGGCGTGGCTCGCCCGAAGGGGCTTACGGTATTTACAGAGGAAGAGGCTGTAAAAGCGGCCGAGGAGCTGGGCTATCCAGTTCTCGTTCGTCCGAGCTATGTACTCGGCGGTCAGGGAATGGAAATTGCACACGACGAAAAGAACATACGCGAGTACATGCGCATAATCGGCAGACAGACTCAAGAGCATCCCATATTGGTAGACAAATACATGTTGGGCAAAGAGCTTGAGGTAGACGCTCTCTCAGACGGAGAGAACATTCTGATTCCGGGCATAATGGAGCATATCGAGCGCGCGGGCGTCCACTCCGGAGACAGCATAAGCGTGTATCCGCCGGTGAGCTTTGACAAAGAGCGAGTGGAAGAAATAATAGACGTTACGCATAAGCTGGCTAAGGCGCTCAAAATAGTCGGACTTATGAACATACAGTATGTAATATCCAAAGACAAGCTGTATGTAATAGAAGTAAATCCGAGAGCCAGCCGTACAGTACCGTATATAAGCAAGGTCACAGGCGTGCCTTTCATATGGCTGGCTATGGACGTTCAGCTCGGAGCGAAGGTGCCCGAGCTGGGATATGGCACGGGGCTGTATCCGCCGAGAGATACGTATGCGGTCAAAGTGCCGGTGTTCTCGTTCGAAAAGCTGGCAGGCGTAGAAGTAAGCCTTGGTCCGGAAATGAAATCCACAGGCGAGGTTCTGGGTGTGGACAGGGATTACAATCAGGCCGTACTGAAAGGCTTGATCGGCGCAGGAACGCGCGTGCCTTATGACGGAGGAAAGGTCATAGTAACAGTAGCGGATGCAGATAAGAAGGAAGTAGTGCCGATAGCGGCTGCGCTGGATTTCCTCGGCTTTGAGATATACGCTACCAGCGGAACGGCGGCTGTATTGAAAGACAGCTTTGTAGAAGTAAATGAAGTAAATCCGCTGGATGGAGAAAGCCCGAATATTCAAGAGCTTCTGGAGAGCGGAGAAGTCAAGCTGCTGATAAACACTCCCACAAAGGGCAGACGCGCGACGAGCGACGGCTTCAAGATGCGCAGAATGGCCGTGGAGCATCGCATACCGTGCATGACTTCTCTCGATACGGCTAAGGCGCTGGTACATTGTCTGAAGCTTCGCAAGAGCGACAAGGAGCTCGAGCCGTTCGATCTGAGGGAGATTACAAATGCCTAAGCATTTTACGGCGCAGGCGCTGGATTTGCAGCTTATTGCAAATCAGATATACTTGATGACGTTCACAGCGCCTAAGGAGGCGATAGAGCAGTTCGTACCGGGGCAGTTCGCTCATATTGCAGTCAGCGCGGATACTCCGCGCCTGCTCCGGCGTCCGATAAGCATTCACGCTGTCGACGAAAAAATGGGAACGATGAGCGTGATATTTGCGGTGCGCGGCGAAGGGACGAAGCATCTCTCAAAGCTCGCGGCGGATGAATATCTCGACATTATAGCGCCTCTCGGAGAAGGTTTTTATCTCTCGGACAGCGATGAAAAGATATGGCTGGTGGGCGGCGGCATAGGAGCTGCGCCGCTCGTCAGCGTAGCGGCTGATGCTCCGGAGAGGGAGTATACTGCCTTTTTCGGATTTGCAAGTGCAGACGAGGCTTTTGCGCCTGATGAGATTGAAGGTATAGATAATACCATAATCTGCACAGACGATGGAACCAGGGGAATATCCGGTTTTGTAACTCAGGCGGTAGAAAAAGCGCTGGAGAGCGAAAAGCCGGACGTCATATTCGCGTGCGGTCCCGTTCCCATGCTGCGTTCGCTGAAAAAGCTTCTCGATTACGACGGCGCGCCCAAGGCATATGTTTCCATGGAGGAGCGCATGGGCTGCGGAGTGGGAGGCTGCTATACATGCGCGTGCAGCGTATCGGGTGAAATGAAGCGAGTTTGCAAAGACGGTCCCGTGTTTGATATTCGCGAGGTGGAACTATGAGCAAAGTAAACATGACCACTGAGATTTGCGGAGTCAAGCTTGCGACTCCGGTGATAGGGGCGTCCGGCACGATTGGATTTGGTCTGGATTATGCGGACTATCTCGATTTTTCCAGAGTCGGAGGCATATGTCTCAAGGCGCTGACGCCAGAACCCCGCGCGGGAAACGGAACCCCGCGCATAGCGGAAACTCCCAGCGGAATACTTAATAGCGTGGGCTTGCAAAACCCGGGAATAGACGCTTTTCTAAAGGACATATATCCCCGATTGTCAGAGCTTGATACTGTAAAAATAGCGAATGTAGCAGGACGCACAACAGAGGACTATGTCACTGTAGTAAGAAAGCTTGCCGAAACGGATATACCGCTCTATGAGATAAACGTATCCTGTCCCAATGTCAAAGTGGGGGGCGCGTCCTTCGGGACGGACGAGACTGCTTTGGCAGAATTGGTCAGCTCGGTAAAGAAAGTGTCGGAGAGACCGATAATAGTAAAGCTCACGCCTAATGTCACAGACATAGTCAAGATGGCAAAGGTCGCGGAGGAGAGCGGTGCAGATGCGGTTTGCCTCATCAACACGCTTCTGGGCATGGCGATAGATCTCAAGACGAGACGGCCGATACTGGCGAATATAACGGGCGGCCTGAGCGGACCGGCGGTTAAGCCCGTGGCTCTGCGCATGGTGTGGCAGGTTGCGAAAGCTGTAGAGATTCCCGTCGTCGGAGTCGGCGGCATATCGTCAGGGAAAGATGCAGCAGAGTTTATGCTTGCGGGTGCATCAGCTGTGGAGGTCGGAACGGCAACTCTCAGAGAACCGGAGGCTCTCGCCGTGATAGGCTCAGAGCTGGAGAAGTTTTGCGAGAACGAAAATATAGCCGAGGTCAGCGAGCTGATTGGAGCTATAGACTGCTAAACAGGTATTAACATACATTCTAGAGGAGAAAAACAGATGCTTACAAACGAACAGGTTTTGGATATATTGAAAGAAAAAGACGCCGTGCTGGAGGGTCATTTCCTTCTGACGAGCGGCAGACATTCCGACAGATACGTACAGTGCGCGAAGCTCTTCCAGTACGCCGATACGTCGGCAAAAATCTGCGAGTCTCTCGCAGAAGGTTTAAAAGACATGGATATAGACGCGGTGGTGTCCCCCGCTGTAGGCGGAATTCTTATGGGATATGAGATGGGACGTCAGCTGGGCGTGCGCAATATCTTCACAGAGCGCGTAGAAGGAAAAATGGCTCTGCGCCGCGGTTTTACGGTAGCTCAGGGAGAGAAGCTTCTCGTTGTAGAAGACGTCGTGACTACGGGAGGCTCCGTAAAAGAGGTAATAGCTCTTATGAGAGAGCTTGGCGCAGAAATAGTAGGCGTGGCGAGTGTGGTAGACCGCTCTGCGGGAAAGGTAGACTTCGGCGTACCGTACAAGGCGGCGCTTTCGATGGAAGTTGTCTCCTTCGAACCGGAGGAATGCGAGCTTTGCAAAGTGGGCAGCAAACCTGTAAAACCCGGCAGCAGAAACATTAAATAAAAAATATTATAATTAAAAAACTCGGAATTTGAACGAGTTTGGTAAAAACGGATATAAAAAAGAGACCTCCTATGGCAGAATTGAAGAAAGCGCCATAGGAGGAATTTTTATGCCAAGAAGCTGTTGACACATTAAAGCATATGAAATGGAGATAATAGAATTAAAAAATCAAGGAAAGAGCAATAGAGTTTTTTGTGCTGTCCGCTACAGTTGGAGCAGTTCGCTGCCTCTCCGTGTTTTTTTATTGTTTTATAGACAAAATAAAAACCCTCTGTTTGCTGTTAGACAGAACAGAGGGCAGGAGTTTGTTTAGATAATCTTAATTAAGACTCATACGCCAAGAAGTGCAAGCAGATTGAACTTGAGGCAAAGCGGTATTATAGCTACAGCAACGATGCCAAGGAGCTTAATAAGAATGTTGATAGACGGACCGGAAGTATCCTTGAAGGGATCGCCTACGGTGTCGCCGACGACAGCAGCCTTGTGATTGTCGCTGCCCTTGCCGCCGAAGTGACCTGCTTCGATGTGTTTCTTAGCGTTGTCCCATGCGCCGCCTGAGTTGGACATCATGACTGCGAGGCAGAAGCCGGATACGAGAGATCCTGCGAGCAGACCGCCGAGACCGTTAGGTCCGAGAATCAGACCGACTACAACAGGAGAAACGATACCGAGAAGAGAAGGAGCGATCATTTCCTTCTGAGCGGAACGTGTGCAGAGGTCTACACAAGCTTCGTAATCCGGTTCGCCTGTGCCGTCCATAAGACCGGGGATCTCTTTGAACTGTCTGCGTACTTCTACAACTATGGACTGTGCAGAACGACCTACAGAGGACATTGTCATGGCTGCGAACAGGAAGGGAACAACCGCTCCTACGAACAGACCGACGAGAACAGCCGGACTTGTTATATCAAGTACGAGAGAGAAGTTTTCGATCTGACTCTTGACTGCCTCTACGCCGACTTCGTTTACAAACGTAGCGATAAGAGCAAGAGATGTCAAAGCTGCGGAGCCGATAGCGAAGCCCTTGCCTGTAGCGGCTGTAGTGTTGCCCAGAGAGTCGAGTGCGTCCGTGCGCTCGCGGACATGCGGATCGAGGTGGCACATTTCTGCAATACCGCCTGCGTTATCAGCTACAGGACCGTATGCGTCGGTAGCGAGTGTGATACCCAGAGTAGAAAGCATACCTACAGCTGCGAGTGCTATACCGTAAAGACCCTGAGAGAGGTTAGCGCTCGTTCCCAGCTCGGGATGCGGATCTGTAAGATGAATAGAGCAGAAATAGCTGATAAGAACTGCTATACAAACTACGATAACGGGATAGAGAGTAGATCTCATGCCGAGTGCCAGACCGCTGATAATAACAGTTGCGGAACCTGTTTCCGAAGATTCAGCCAGATCCTTAGTGGGTTTGGAAGCATCGGATGTGTAGTATTCCGTGATGATGCCGATAATGTTGCCCGCGACGAGACCACAGAGAATAGCAATAAAGTATCCGATGTTTGTGATACCGAGCATGAAGTATACTACTAAAAATGCAAGAACAGCAAAAAGTACACTTGCGATGTAAACGCCTTTTCTCAGGGATGCGAGCAGGTTTTTCTGACTTGCGCCTTCTTTTGTGCTTACGAAGAAGGTACCTATCAGAGATGCGAGAATACCTGCTGCCGCGAGTACCATAGGAGCGACAAGACCGTTGAGACCTGTGCCGGCTGCTACAGAAAGAGCAATAGCGGAGAGGATAGAAGCTACATAAGACTCGTAAAGGTCAGAGCCCATGCCTGCGACGTCGCCTACGTTGTCGCCTACGTTGTCAGCGATGCAGGCGGGGTTTCTCGGGTCGTCCTCGGGGATGCCCGCTTCGACCTTACCTACGAGGTCAGCGCCGACGTCAGCAGCCTTTGTGAAAATACCGCCGCCGACTCTTGCGAAGAGTGCATAGAAACCTGCGCCCATGGAGAACGTAGCCATAGCGGATGCTACAGACTGCAGACCCTCTGTTGTATCAACACCGTAGATGAGAGTGCATATGATGTACCATACTACTACATATGCCAGACCGAGACCTACAACGGCGAAGCCCATTACGCCGCCTGCGCTGAAAGCAACGCGAAGACCGGAGTTAAGACTATGCTGGCAGGCGTTCGCTGTGCGGGCGTTCGCGCTGGTAGCGATCTTCATACCGATGTGTCCGGAGAGTGCAGATACAAAACCGCCGAGTGCAAATGCGAATGGTACGAGCGGTCCCATTACACCGATGAGTGCAAGAATCCCGAGAATTACGAAAATTACAATAAAGACAATGAGTACAAGCTTGTGCTGACGATGAAGGAAAGCGTCCGCGCCTCTCCTTACCGCCTCGGATATCTTGATCATTGCCGGAGAGCCCTGATCGGTTTTCTTAACTCTGTTCGCAAGATAAAGTGCGAATACGAGAGCCAGAATTGCGCCGATAGGAGCAATCCAGAACCAAGAATTCATCTTTGCAATACCTCCTAAAAGTATAGTTTGAATTAACTTCATCTATTATAGCATAATCTTTTTCAATTTCAAGGGCTTTTCGCATGATACGTGAATAACTTTTCACGCAGATTTTGTAATACTCATGAAAATTTTAAAATAAGTATATTTGGTATAAATATTGAATTGATTAAGCATAAGTGTTATAATATAATGCGGAAATTTTTTGAGGGCTTTTGGTTGATTCCGCAGTGCGGACGAGCTTATAGCCTTTTTTATTTTATGCTTTGGGAGGTATATTCTCTTGCAACTGTTTAAACAGCTTTTGATAATATTCGCCATATGCTTAGGCGGGGAAATAGCGGCTCAATTCGTGCCGCTGCCGTCCGGGATAATCAGTTTAGTGCTGTTGTTTGTGCTGCTGATTTCAAAAGTGGTAAGACCTAACGACATAGATACGGCGGGCGATTTTATTTTAAGAAATATGGCGGTGTTCTTTTTGCCGTCTACGGTAGGCGTTATGAACTATTTTTCCGTTTTGGCGAAGAGCTGGCTGCCATTTTTAGTGATAGTGGCGGTGTCCTTGGTTGTGACGTTTGCTGTCACCGCGTGGGTGGTTTCTTTGATGATAAAGCTTATGAACAGAAAGAGGATTGAGGCATGAGCGCGGTTACGCAGTCTGTTTATTTCGGTCTGGTTATATCTTTTGCAGCGTATGCCGCCGGTGTGTTTA
Source organism: uncultured Eubacteriales bacterium (assembly GCA_900545085.1). Classification (GTDB taxonomy): domain Bacteria; phylum Bacillota; class Clostridia; order Christensenellales; family Christensenellaceae; genus Scybalosoma; species Scybalosoma faecavium. The sequence goes on along the minus strand of UQXU01000013.1, from coordinate 7,037 downwards.
TACAGCAAAAAGTGAGTTCGCCGATAGCAAATCCGCTTTTAATCTCAGCTATACTGATCATACTCTTTTTGGAACTGACGGGAATTTCATATGACGATTACAATATAGGCGCGAGCTATATTACTATGATGCTTACTCCCGCGACTGCCGTGCTTGCTTTGCAGATTTACCGTGAGCTGGAAACTCTCAGGAGGAATTTTCTGCCTGTGCTGATTGGGTGCGCCGCCGGATCGTTTGCATCCATGGCGAGTGTTTATATCATGTGCAGGGCTTTCGGACTGGACGATGTGATGCTGTATACTATGCTTCCGAAATCAGTGACTACGCCTATAGCGATGGCGGTTGCTGAGCAGCTTGGAGGAAATGCGTCTCTTACTGCTGCGGCGGTATGTATTACGGGGATATTAGGCGCTGTGCTGGCTCCTTTTTTGGTGAGGATATTTCGCGTGCGCTATCCCGTGGCGGCAGGCGTAGCGATAGGGACATCTTCTCATGCCTTGGGTACGACGCGCGCTCTTGAGATGGGTGAGGTTCAGGGGGCGATGAGCGGAATAGCTATAGGCGTTTCAGGTTTGATTACAGTTCTTTTTTCCGGTTTTATATAAATTTATATAAAAATTAAATTCGGCATAAATTGCGAACGATCGAAATAATTTTGCAAACTCTTCCACAATTTGCATATTGATATTGCTTTAACTTAATTTTTTAGATATAATATTTAGGATAAAATACTTCCGTAAGGCATTTTGCACAATGCTGCCGGCGGGCTTTGGCTCGCTTTATAGCTTTATAAATGTTCGGTACGGAGGTAAGTAAGTTATGGAAAAGAATAAGCTGAGGCTGTTTGTGCTCAACGCGCTGTTTGCGGCTATAGGACTGCTGCTCGGGCTTACTCCGCTGGGATATATACCGATAGGGCCTATTCAGATCACTCTGATGTGCATTCCCGTTATAATTGCAACGCTGGCGCTTGGGCTCAAAAGCGGAATGCTTATGGGAGCGATTTTTGCACTTACGAGTTTCTTGCAGATTTTTATTTATCCCAGCCCGCTGTATGCTGTGCTTTTTACGAGCTTTTTCAATTGGGTTAAGATAATAGTCGTGTGCGTTGTGCCTCGTCTGCTCGTTCCGATTGCCGCTTTTCTCGTATATAGATTGTTTGAGAAAGCTTTTTGCGGCGGCAAAAAAGTGCTTGCTTACGTATTCAGCTCGGCTGCGGCAACATTAACGAATACGATTTTTTTCCTCGGTCTGTTCTATCTGCTCTTCGCGGGCGATGTAAGAAGCTTGGCTGAGGATATGCAGACGCTGTACTACAGCATGTTTGCCGTCGCTGCTGCGGTAGGCGCGGTCAGCGAGCTTATTGTCTGTTGCATAGTCTGCCCGCCGATTGTCAAGGTGATTTCTAAGCCGGGAATGAAGCGGAACTCACATATTTATTAAGGTAGGAACAAATGGTATTAGTATTGGATGTCGGAAACACCAACATCAAAGTAGGCGTTTTTATCGACGGTAAACTCAAGCATTCATGGAGGATGAGCACCTCCATAGAGCAGACGTCCGACGAAATGGGCATGGTTCTGCTTTCGTTTTTTGACTATCTCAAGCTGGATAGGTATGACGTCGAGGGCGTTATGATATCTTCGGTCATACCGTCTGCGAACTACACGATAGAGCATATGTGTAGGATGTACCTAAAGAAAACACCTATTTTTGTCGGCCCCGGAATCAAAACCGGAATAAACATTTTCTATGATTCACCGAAAGAACTCGGCTCGGACAGAATCGTAACGGCAGTGGCAGCCTACGAAATGTACGGCGGACCGTGCATCACGGTAGATTTCGGAACGGCAACATCTTTCGGAGCTATATCCGGAAAAGGCGAATTTGTAGGCGGAGTAATATGCCCCGGCATAAAAATTTCAGCCGAGGCTCTGACGCAGAACACATCCAAACTGCCGAAGATAGATTTGGTTAAGCCGCCGCAAATTATAAATCGAAATACTATTTCATGTATGCAGGCCGGTATATTATACGGATACGTAGGTCAGGTAGACTACATATTGCGCAAAATGAAGGCAGAGCTTGGAGGCAAGGCGATCGTCGTCGCTACAGGAGGAATGGTAGAAGTCATTGCGGACGAAACCAGAATGATAGACAAAATAGATACGCTGCTTACGCTGCAAGGTCTGTATATCATTTACCGTAAAAATTTTCCCGAATTGAAAAGATAAAGTTTTAGAAAGGGGGAGCGGAGCTTCTTTGCGAAAAGCTAAGTTGGCTTCGCATCACTGCAAATGAAAGATATTAAAGTCGCCATAATGGGCATGGGTACGATCGGCTCCGGTGTGTATAAAGTCATCGAAACGGAAGGAGCGCAGATTGCGAGAAACGAAGGCGTGAACCTTTCTGTAAAATACGTTCTTGCCAAATCTTATTCTATTCCGATTCCGGATGAGAAAAAGATAAGCACTGTAGAAGAAATCGCAAACGACCCGGAGATATCCATTGTCGTGGAAGTGATGGGCGGGAAAGAACCCGCTTGCACTTTTATTAAAACATGCCTCAAGGCGGGAAAAACAGTTGTGTCCGCGAATAAAGACCTTATCTCTCAAAAATGGGAGGAGCTGGAGTCCGCTGCGCGCGAAGCGGGTACGAACTTCTATTTCGAGGCCAGCGTAGGCGGAGGAATTCCGATACTGCGCGCTGTCAACGAATGCCTGCAGGCGAACACGATGCAGTCTATAATGGGCATAATCAACGGCACGACAAACTATATCCTCACAAGCATGACGGACGACGGCGGAGACTACGCAGACGTACTCAAAGAAGCTCAGGAGCTGGGCTTCGCAGAGGCGAATCCGACGTCTGATGTAGACGGCTTCGACGCTATGTACAAGCTTTCAATTCTCTCAAGCATGGCGTTCAAGCGCAGACTCACTATAGATCATATATACAGAGAAGGAATCAGAGATATAACGGCTAAAGATATAGCATACGCTAAGGAACTCGGAATGTGCATTAAGCTGCTCGCCATTGGCAAGCTCTCAGACAGCGGAGAGGTAGAGCTGCGCGTTCACCCTACGATGATACCCTATTCCAATCCTCTCGCAAGCGTGAAGGGATCTTTCAATGCGATTCTGATGCACGGAAGCGCTATAGACGACGTAATGTTCTACGGCAGAGGAGCCGGAGATCTTCCGACGGCCAGCGCGATTGTTTCGGATATTATCTGTGCAGCTAAGGGCAGCGGTTACAGATATATGCGCTTCTTTGATAACGATGTCGAGCCGCTCCCCACGACGTACAATACGGATTGGGAGTGCGGATGCTATCTGCGTGTCAAGGTTGTGGACAAGCCGGGAATCATGGCTAAAATATGTGATATAATCGGCACAAAGGGCGTCAATATTGCAAGCGTTATCCAAAAGGATTGCGGAAGCGAGGGAGAGACGGACGTAGTTTTCGTACTCAAAGAGGCGAGAGAATCAGCCGTCAGCGAGGCTATAAAAGAAATTGAAGCAGCGGACGGCATAATAAAGGTCGTAAGCCGAATAAGAATCGAAGAGTAAAAACTAAAACAGCAATAAAGGTCCTGCATTGCAGGATCTTTTATTTTACAAAAAAAACCATCTGCCCGATTTGGAACAGATGGTCTCGGAATCAAGAAATTATTTGTTTTTGCCTACAGCCTGCTGGCGAAGCTTATAGTGCATCAGCTTGCCCGTCGCCGTATGAGGCAGCTCGGGCACGATGTTGTATATTTTCGGCCATTTATAAGCGGAGAGCATGGGAGAAGAGGTGCAGTATTCCTTCAGCTCTTCTACCGTCAGACTGTCGTCGAGAGGTACGACATATGCAGCGACGATTTCGCCGCGGAGCTTGTCAGGAATGCCGATTACGGCGCTTTCCGCAACCTTTGGATGGTCGTTGAGCACGGCTTCTATCTGAGTCGGATATATGTTCTCTCCCGCGGAGACTATCATATCGTCCTTTCTGCCCGAGATGGTTACGAATTCGTTTTCGTCCCATGTGCCTACGTCGCCTGTGTACAGCCAGCCCTTATAGAATTTTTTAGCTGTCATTTCGGGGTTGTTGTAGTAGCAGAACGCGGATTTTGCCGGAGAGGAGATTATTATCTCGCCGGGTGTTTCGTTGTCGCGCGGAACGACTTCGTCCGGTTCAGAGTGTTCCCCGTCTTCACGCAGGTATACTACGCGAACCTCGTCGTCTGTGCAGGAGCGTCCGGCGGAGCCTGCCATGCCGGGGAGATCGAAGGGGCGGAGGAATGTGTTCCAGAACGTCTCGGTCGTGCCGTAGCCGTTGAATATATTAGGTGTGAGCATTCGCATATACTTTTTGCATGCGGGCTTTTCGAATGCCGCGCCCATGGTTACGATTCCGCGCAGGCTGGACAGATCTGCTCTCATGCGTTCCTGAGTGCGCGAGAGAAGCGCGATTATAGTAGGAACGCCGATAAGGAAAGAAATCTTGAATTCTTCGGCATATTCGAGGCAGCGTCTCGGTGCGAAGTCTCTGAGTATTACGACTTCGCCGCCGGCGTAAAGCGTAGGGCAGGGGCCGCCGGAATGTATGCCGCCGCGATGGAACCAAGGAGTCATATTCATCGTGCGGTCTGTAGGACCGAGCGGAAAGTGCATCATTACGTCGTGAGCGGACAGCACTTCGTTTATGTTGTTTATCGGTACGCCTTTAGGGAGGTTTGTCGTGCCTGAGGTATAGAGGCGTGTGGTTTCGTCGTAGATGTGCGGATCAAAATCTATAGGCGGATTATCTTCCGAGCGGTTTTTTATGTACTCGTGATATGCAGCCTCGCCTTCGGGTGCGTCTGCTTTGCCATGGTAATCGACCATGACGACACGCTCGGGCTTATGGGAAGAGCTTTGCAGCGCTCCGCGTGAAAGATCGGCAAACTCCGCATCGTAGAAGAATATCTTGGGTTTGCTGTCTTGGAGCAGGAGGGCTATCTCGCCTGATCCCATTCTATAGTTGACGGGGCAGGCTATTGCGCCTATCTTATGTGCGGCTAAATAGCAGAAAACAAACTCAGGAGAATTGAGAAGCGTAAACATAACTATGTCGTTTTTCCCGATTCCGTCTGCTTTCATTGCATTAGCGAGTTTGTTAGCTTCTGCGTTCAGCTCGCGGTATGTCCAGCGTCTGCCGGACTGCGGGTCATGCATGGCGTAGCTTCCGCCGAACCGGGATACATTGCGCATGAATCCGTTGAGATATGTATATCTCTTTTCGAAGGTGTCGCGGAACATAGATACGTCATATGTGTATTCTCTTGTCAACTTTTAAACTCCTTTAATAAAAGTAAATATTTTATTTCTCGTATCGAGAAACAATTATGCTGGAATTTTGACCGCCAAATCCGAGCGAGTTGCTCATTGCGGCTTTTATATCTTTGCGGCGAGCCTGATTGGGGACGTAATCCAAGTCGCAGTCGGGATCAGGAGCTTCGAGATGAATTGTAGGCGGCAGTATGCCCTCTTTCACAGCCATTACGCAGGCTATCGCTTCTGTCAAACCTCCGGCGCCCATTAGGTGACCTGTCATGGATTTTGTGGAGGACATCGGAGGAGCGCCTTCCTTGCCGCCGAATACGGTTTTGACCGCTGTGGTCTCGGCTTTGTCGCCGAGGGGAGTGGAAGTCCCGTGTGCGTTTATGTAGTCTATTTCGGAGGGATTCATACCCGCGCGCTTGAGCGCCAGCTTCATGCAGCGCGCTGCGCCTGCGCCGTCCGGCATCGGAGCTGTGACATGATGCGCGTCGGATGTGTTGGCGTAGCCTGCCAGCTCTGCGTATATATTAGCTCCGCGTGCGAGCGCGTGCTTTTCTGTTTCTATTATTACAGCGCCGCCGCCTTCTCCCATTACGAATCCGTCGCGGTTTATATCAAACGGACGGCATGCCAGCGCAGGGTCTTCGCTTTGCTTGGAAAGCGCGCCGGCCTGAGTGAGACCGGATACTACGACAGGGCAAAGAGCGTTTTCACCGCCCACCGCCAGCACGGCGTCTGCTTCTCCCGCTCTAAGCAGCATAGCCGCGGTCATTATGGCGTCTCCGCCTGTGGAGCAGGCTGTGTTCAGCGTGAGGCTCGGGCCGTGAATGCCGTGTGAAATGGCGATTTGAGCTGCGCCGATGTTGCCTATAATCTTGGGAACAAAGCGGGGATTGACGCGCTTTCCGGAATCTAAAGCGGTCTGAGTCTCGGCTATGGTAGATATGCCGTTCATAGCGCTGCCCATAACGATACCGATTCTATCGCTTTCCGCGTTTATGTCCAGTCCGCTGTCTTTGATAGCTTCCTCTGCCGCTGCGTATGCGAACTGTGAAAACAGATCCATGGTGCGGGAGAGACTTTTGGGCATGAAGACCGAAGGATCAAAGTCTTTGACTTCGGCCGCGACTTTAACGGGCATATCAGACGTGTCGAAGCGCGTGATATAATCTATGCCGCATTGGCCTTTTACGAGCGCATTCCAATACTCAGCCACGCCTATACCGACCGGTGTGACCGCGCCCATGCCTGTTATAACTAATTTTATGTTTTTCATGTTGATACCCACTCTTAACAAAATAATGAAAATCTTTCTATATTATATCTGAAACGGACGCAAATTAAAAGTGTTTTGGTGAAGTATATGTGCAAAAGTTCATATACACGTCGACGATTTGCGATGGTTACAGCCTTGATAAAAATTGTAAAATTTTTTAGGCGTCGGAAATTGGCATTAGTCCGACGCCCTTAATAGAGTAAATATAATCGAATTTTAGATTTAATCTCGACTTAGAAATTAACTTTTTCGTCGAGGAAGGCCTTGAGAGAAGCTACGGGTATGCGCTCCTGCTGCATGGTGTCGCGGTCGCGGACTGTTACGCAGCCGTCCTCAGCGGTATCGAAGTCAACCGTGATGCAATAGGGCGTGCCGATTTCATCCTGTCTGCGGTAACGCTTGCCGATGGAGCCTGTAAGGTCGTAATCTACGCTGTGGTATTTGAGCAGCTC
>UQXU01000012.1 GCA_900545085.1 uncultured Eubacteriales bacterium | reverse complement strand
TCCTGAGCTGCTCCTGCGCCTGCGCCGGGATCTCCAGCACCCGGAGTGCCCTGCGCACCCTGCTGCTGATAAATCTTCCCGAACGTCTCCTGCGAAGCCTGAACAAGAGCATCTGTAGCGAGCTTAATCTCCTCTACGTTCGTACCTGCGACCGCCTTCTTCAGAGTTTCGACCTTTTCTTCGAGGGCTTTCTTTTCTGCATCCGGAATCTTTTTGCCGAGATCCTTGATAGTCTTTTCTGTCTGATATATCAGGCTGTCGGCGTTGTTGCGAGCTTCGATTTCCTCTTTGCGCTTCTTATCTTCTTCTGCGAATTTCTCAGCTTCTTTTACTGCTGCATCTATATCTGCATCGGAGAGGTTTGTAGAAGCTGTAATTGTAATGTTCTGCTCGTTTCCTGTACCCATGTCCTTTGCGGAAACATGAACTATGCCGTTTGCGTCAATATCAAACGAAACTTCAATCTGAGGTACGCCTCTGGGAGCTGCGGGAATGCCCGTCAGGTTGAAACGGCCCAAAGTCTTGTTGTCCGCCGCCATCTCACGCTCGCCCTGGAGCACGTGAATTTCAACGCTTGTCTGACCGTCGGCAGCCGTAGAGAATACCTGACTCTTCTTAGCGGGGATGGTTGTGTTGCGGTCAATCAGCTTTGTGAATACGCCGCCCAGAGTTTCTATACCCAGAGAAAGCGGAGTTACGTCAAGCAGCAGCACGTCCTTAACTTCACCGCCCAGTACGCCCGCCTGAATAGCAGCGCCGAGAGCTACGCACTCATCGGGGTTGATACCCTTGAAAGGCTCTTTGCCCGTGATTCTCTTAACCATGTCCTGAACTGCGGGAATTCTGGAAGAACCGCCGACCAGTACGATTTTATCTACCTCGGAAGGCTTCAGACCTGCGTCAGAAAGAGCGCGGTTTGTCGGACCTTCTGTAGCTTTTACAAGATCCTCTGTCAGCTTGTCGAACTGAGCGCGAGAGAGCGTCAGGTCGAGATGCTTCGGACCGGAAGCGTCCATCGTGATGAAGGGGAGGTTGATGTTTGTCTGCATTACGCCGGAAAGGTCAATCTTTGCCTTCTCAGCTGCATCTTTCAGACGCTGCATAGCCGCTGCATCTCCGGACAAATCAATGCCCTCGGCCTTCTTGAATTCTGCTACCATCCAATCTACAATCTTGTTGTCGAAGTCGTCGCCGCCCAGACGGTTGTTGCCGCTGGTAGCCAGAACCTCAATTACGCCTCCGCCGATCTCCAGCAAAGATACGTCGAATGTACCGCCGCCCAGGTCGTATACCAGTATCTTCTGGCTGTCTTCTTTATCCAGACCATACGCAAGCGCAGCAGCCGTAGGCTCGTTTACAATACGAAGAACTTCCAGACCTGCTATCTTACCTGCGTCCTTCGTAGCCTGGCGCTGAGCGTCGGAGAAATAAGCCGGAACTGTAATTACAGCCTGAGTTACTGTTTCTCCGAGATATGCCTCTGCATCAGCCTTCAATTTGGAAAGTATCATTGCGGATATTTCCTGCGGGCTGTAGGATTTGCCGTCGATAGTTACGCGTCTGTCAGTACCCATATCGCGCTTGATAGAAGAAATCGTGCGGTCGTGGTTTGTTACAGCCTGACGCTTAGCGACCTGACCTACCAGACGCTCGCCGTTCTTAGTGAACGCTACTACAGAAGCCGTAGTACGCGCGCCTTCCGCGTTAGGGATTACCGTAGGCTCGCCGCCTTCCATTACTGCTACACAGCTATTTGTTGTACCTAAGTCTATACCAATTACTTTGCTCATAACTATTTACCTCCTAAATTGCCCTATGGCATGTGTGTTGCTTGTCAATAATCTATTTATGTTAACGCACCGAGTCAGGATATAACCTTGACCATGCTGTGGCGCAAAACTTTATCTTTGTACGTAAAGCCCTTCATCAGAACTTCTTTTACCTGTCCGCTTTCTTCACCCTCTTCCGGCTCGACCTGCATAACGGCGTTGTGCAAATTCGGATCGAAACTTTCGCCTTCGGCCGCTATCTCTTTAGCCCCGAGCTTTTCCATTGCGTCCAGCATCTGGCGCATGACCATCTCAACGCCTTTTTTCAGCGCGCTTTCTTCATCTGCGGCCGCCGCGAGGCCTCTTTCGAGATTATCCAGCACGGGCAGAATTGCTTCCAGCGCGTCCATCTGACCATCCTCATAAGCCTTAGAAGATGCGGCTGCGTTTCTCTTTTTGTAGTTTTCAAAATCGGCGCGTTCGCGAATCAGAGCATTCAGGTACTCTTCCTTTTCAGCCTTAAGCTTTTCTATTTCCGAGTTTTTCTCGCTCTTTTTTTCTTTTTTAGAAGCTTTGTCTGACTTTTTCTCAGCATCTTCCTGAGGTTCTGTCTCCGCCGCTTCCGTTTCTATCGCGTCCTGTTCTATCTCTTCGTTTAATATATCTTTTTCCTTTTCTGCCATGTCAGTACCATCCTTCCGCGTGGTTACGCAATCGTTCTAAGTCTTCTTTTGTATATCAGCCGTCCGGCTTCAGCATATTGCTGAGTATATGGTTTATGCTCTCCCCTATGTAATTCATCACGGAAAGCACTCTGGCGTAATCCATTCTGGTCGGACCGATAACGCCGAAGGAGCCTATCGTGTCGTTGCCCGCACGATATGTCGCAGTTATTACGCTCATATCCTTCAGTTCGTCTACGCCGTTCTCATGCCCGATTTTTATTGTAAACTCCATATCCATCGAGCTGTCCAAAAGATTGTAAAGCACATCTTTAGTTTCTAACAGCTGTAGGAAGCCGCGCGCCCTTTCAAGATCGCGATACTCCGGATGATTGAATATATTGTTAGCTCCGCCCAGCACTATCGACCTCTGAGACTGTCTCGACCTGCTCTGAACAATATCCAGCAGGCTTTCCATAAATCTCCTATGCTCGCTCATCTCTCTGCTCATCATAGATCTGACAGAAGCCACAGCTTCAGCCAATCGCTGATTCGCGACTTTCTCAGTCAGCACATTCGAGATCATTTCCAAGTAGCTCTCATCCATACCGGGTTCGAGCGGAATAACCGTATCTTTAACCAATCCGGTGTTAAAAACAAATAACAAAAGACCGCGAACTTCGGATAGCTTTACTATCTGAATACGCTTTATCTCCGTTCTGTCTATCTGCGGCGGAAGTACGAGACTCGTCATGTGGGTCACATCCGACAACACCTTTGCCGTCGCATTGACCACCGCTTCCATCTCGCCCATTTTCTCGTCGTAATAAGCCTTGATGTGCTCGCGTTCCGGAGTTGACAAACTGCCCACACGCATCAACGTATCTACATACAGACGATACGCCTTATCCGACGGCATTCGTCCCGCAGAAGTATGAGGCTGCTCCAGATACCCTTCCTCTTCTAAATCTGCCATTTCGTTTCGTATTGTGGCTGATGACAGCTTTAGATCGGCACGCTTTGACAGAGTGCGCGACCCGACCGGAATGCCCGTCAAAATATAGTCGTCGATAATCGCCTGTAGGATTTTGGTTTTTCTATCCGTTAGAGCCATATCGCTTACCCCACTTTTCTTTGTTAGCACTCTCGGTTGTCGAGTGCTAACATCTGATATAAAGATACCATACGCCCCTACTTTTGTCAATAGCTTTTCAAGAAATATAAAAAATATTCGCGAGAAAACCCTGCGAATATTTTGTGAAAAACACAAGATAAGGAGTTTTTACTTTGCCATAACGTCCCATATCTTAACTACTATTGTATTTTGTATATCCATTCCGGCATCAGTCAGAATCAACCGGCCTTCCTCAAGCTTAGCAAGGCCGTGCTTTACCAGCTGCTCTGTAAGCTGCTCCGCCGCGCGGCTCTCTCCTATCACGCTCATCGGCATTCCGCGCACAAGCCTTGTTTCAAGCATAACGCGCTCTATCCTGACGTCGCCTATAGTCTGGGAGGAAACGCTGAGCTTTCTCCCGCGCTCAGCCGACTTGATGTATTTTCTTAAATCAGTCATATTGCCGAATCTCTCTCCGCCATAGCACGAATGAGCCCCAAGCCCCAGGCCTATGTAATCCTCAAGCAGCCAGTATTTTAAATTATGCTTGCTCTCAAATCCCGGTTTTGAAAAGTTGGATATCTCATACCGCGAGAAGCCGGCTTGCTCCAGCTCACCTTTTATAGCATAGAACATCTCCCTATCCTCATCCTCCTCCGGCTGGACGCAGCCGTACATCGGGACGCCCGGCTCCAGCTTGAGCGCATATGCTGATATATGCTGAAGCCCAAGCAAAGCCAGCATACGCGCGCTCTCTTCCGCCATACCGCGGGTCTGCCCGGGCAGACTGTACATAAGGTCGGCGCTTATATTTTTAAATCCGATTTTTTTCGCATTGTCCAACGCATTTAGAAAGTCCTGATAGCTGTGTATCCTCCCTATTGCTCTGAGAAGCTCCGGCTGCGTCGCCTGCAATCCCATAGACACTCTGTCCGCGCCAACGCTTTTGTACTCACGAGCCTTGCTCTCGGAAAAAGACTCCGGGTTCGCCTCTATAGTAAATTCTTTTGCTTCTATATTTATATATCTTGATATTCCATCTACAAGTCTCGTCAGATTGCCTTCTTTTAGAACAGAGGGCGTGCCTCCTCCGATATAAACCGTTTCTGCCGTAAGTTCTTTTTCCGCATATTTTTCCGCCTCTTTTATTACTGCGTTTATATATGCGTCCTCCTTGTCGGCAAGGCCGGAATACGAAGCAAAGTCGCAGTATCCGCACTTTGATTTGCAGAATGGTATGTGTACATATAATCCTATTGTATTACTCATACGCATCCTTTCTTTTTCCATTTAATATATTACGAAATTTAATATATTATTAATTATAACACAAATAAACAAAACTGATTGCAAGTATACATTTATTAGTATCTATAAAATAAATCATTTTTAAAAACTTACAATAAAAAGCTCCCGCGCAGGGAGCTTTTCACATCTTAAATCAATCAAGCTTGAGCACAGACATAAACGCTTCGGACGGCACCTCTACCGAACCGACCTGTCTCATGCGCTTTTTTCCTTCTTTTTGTTTTTCCAAAAGCTTTTTTTTACGCGATATGTCGCCGCCGTAGCACTTCGCGAGCACGTCCTTCCGCATAGCGCGGACCGTCTCTCTGGCGATAATCTTCCCTCCTATCGCCGCCTGAATCGGCACTTCGAACATCTGGCGCGGAATAACCTCCTTCAGCTTTTCAGCTATTCCTCTGCCGCGTGCGTAAGCTCTGTCTTTGTGAACTATGAGCGAAAGCGCGTCGCACATATCTCCGTTCAGAAGTATATCCAAGCGGACCAATTCGCTCTTCTCATATCGTTTTATCTCATAATCCATGGAGGCGTACCCTCTCGTGCGGGATTTGAGAAGATCAAAGAAATCGTATATTATCTCTGAGAGCGGAATATCGTAGTGCAGAACGGCGCGAGTCTCTTCCATGTATTCCATGTTTTTGAACACGCCGCGCTTTTCCTGACAGAGATCCATGACCGCGCCCACGTATTCCGTAGGAGTCATTACGGACACTCCTGCGATAGGCTCTTCCATATAGTCTATCTCTGCGGGATCGGGCAGATTCGAAGGATTGTCTACTTTAAGCACCGTGCCGTCTGTCTTTATGACGCGGTAGCTTACCGAAGGAGCTGTCGTCACAAGATCCAAATCGAACTCTCTCTCCAGACGCATTTGAACTATCTCCATATGCAGCAATCCTAAAAAGCCGCATCTAAAGCCAAATCCAAGCGCCGTGGATACGTCCGGTTCAAACAGAAGCGAGGCGTCGTTCAGCTCCAGCTTTTCCAGTGCGTCGCGAAGGTCATCGTATCTCGCACCATCCGCGGGATATATTCCGCAGAACACCATCGGCGTAACCTTTTTATACCCGGGCAGAGGCTCCGGCGCGCCGCCGACCGCATTTGTTATCGTGTCGCCCACGCGCGTATCAGCCACGTTTTTTATGCTGGCAGCAATGTACCCTACATCTCCGGCTTCCAGAATATCAGTTCTTTTGAGAGAAGGCGTAAACACGCCTACTTCTACGACTTCGTATTCTTTTCCCACGGCCATAAAGCGCACGGCGTCTCCCGCTTTTACACTGCCCTCTTTTATCCTTACAAAGCTTATCGCGCCCTTGTAGTTGTCGTAATAGGAATCGAAAATAAGAGCGCGAAGCGGAGCTTGTTCTTCTCCGGAAGGAGCCGGGAGATAATCTACTATAGCATCCAGCACTTCATCAATTCCTATTCCGTTTTTAGCGCTTATCCTGGGAGCAGCGGAGCAGTCCAATCCGAGCACATCCTCTATCTCCTGACAGACCTCGTCCGCGCGCGCGGAAGGAAGATCTATCTTGTTTATAACCGGAAGCAGTTCGAGATCGTTGTCCATCGCCAGATATACGTTAGCGAGTGTCTGCGCCTCTATGCCCTGGCTGGCGTCTACTACTAATATTGCGCCTTCGCACGCCGCTAAAGAGCGTGAAACCTCATATGTAAAATCGACATGCCCGGGAGTGTCTATCAGATTGAATATGTATTCTTTCCCATCTTTTTGATGGAACATGCGCACTGCCTGCGACTTTATCGTAATGCCTCGCTCACGCTCCAGATCCATGGTATCCAGAAGCTGATCTTCCATATCCCGCTTTGAGACCGTGCCTGTCATTTCTATCAGGCGGTCGGCAAGAGTTGATTTGCCATGATCTATATGAGCTATTATGCAGAAATTTCTGATATAATCTTGTCTGTTCATTAACGTCCTCTTTTTATTAATTCACTTCATATATAATATTTTATTTTGCGCCCGAATGCAAGAGTTAATTGCAAGCTTTCTCTCGGCTTAATGTAAACGCTTACGAATTATTGCGTTGACGGTGAGCTTATCATTTGTTAAAATTAGGCGAAGGGAGAATTATCATGTCCATAAAATCAGACATTATAAACGCATTAGAAAAAAACAGAGGCAAGCCCGTCTCCGGTCAGCAGCTGGCAGACGAGCTGGGCGTATCCCGCGCTGCCGTTTGGAAAGCAATACAGTCCCTCCTGCAAGAAGGCTACAGCATCAGCGCGACCAGATGCAAAGGCTATATGCTGGATGAGAACAGCGATATACTCTCAGAAGCAGGGCTCCTGACATGTCTGCGCAGCCGCGGTGTCAACACGCCTCTTGTATTTTTCAGCGAGACTGATTCCACAAATATTCAAGCTAAACGCATTGCATTGGAAGGCGGGAAGCACGGCACGGCCGTTGTCGCTAACAAGCAGACGGCAGGGCGCGGCAGACTCGGGCGTTCTTTTTACTCTCCCGCAGATACGGGAATATATCTTTCTGTTTTGCTCTCTCCCGGAGGCGCTGTCCCCGAACCGCAAATGATCACAGTTTATGCCGCAGTCGCAGCCGCACGAGCGATTGAAAAGGTCTGCGGCGTATCTGTAGGAATAAAATGGGTGAACGATCTATATCTCAATGAAAAAAAGATATGCGGTATATTGACGGAAGCGACACTCAGCATGGAAGGCGGCGGAATAGATAATATAATCATAGGAATAGGCATAAACTGCACCGGCTCCGAAGATGACCTGCCTGACGACATACGCGGCAAAGCCGGATTCATCGGCAAGGGCGGATATACCCGCAATGAGCTGGCAGCAGAGGTGATTGCACAAATAATCAGATACGGAGACTGCGTATTCCCCGACGACGTGATTGAGGAATACAGAAACAGATCCATACTAACCGGCAGAAAAGTTAATTATACGAAAGGCGGCGCCGTCAGCACGGGATCTGTCTTGGGGATATCAGACTCCGGATGTCTGATTGTACGCTCTGACAGCGGAGATACAGACGAACTTTTCTCAGGCGAAGTCAGCATAACTCAGTTCTAAACTGATTTAAATTCAAAAAAAGTGTTTAAAAATATTGTGTATGTTCTGCCTTAATGGTAGAATAAACAGATGATATTACTTAATATAGGAAGGCGGTACGATAAATGTTGACCGTAGAAAATCTCTCGTATGATGTATTTGATACGGGGAAAAAAGAGACCATACTCAAAAACATTAATTTCTCTCTCAACGATGGAGAGCTTTTGGTAATAACCGGCCCGAACGGCGGCGGCAAATCCACGCTGGCCAAAGTTCTTATGGGAATCAATACAGCGTCCAGCGGCAAAATAATGCTCGACGATACAGACATAACAAATTTCAGCGTAGATCAGCGCGCAAAGGCAGGCATTGGTTTTGCTTTTCAGCAGCCCGCTCGATTCAAAGGCATGACGGTTCGTCGCCTCCTCTCTCTTGCAGCACATAAATCTATCTCTGAGGCTGATTGCTGCGATCTTCTGAGCAGCGTAGGACTTTGCGCACAGGACTATATCGACCGTGAAGTAGACCAGACCCTCTCCGGAGGCGAGATGAAGCGCGTAGAGATCGCAACTGTTTTCGCCGGGGAGCATAAACTCTGCATTTTCGACGAACCGGAAGCAGGCATCGACCTCTGGAGTTTCTCTATGCTCGTTCGCCAATTTGAAAAAATACACAGAGAAAAGTCTCACGGAATAATTATTATATCTCATCAGGAGAGAATCATAAATATGGCTGACAGAATACTTGTCATTTCTGACGGTCAGGTCGAAGCGCACGGCACTCGCGACGAGCTCATGCCCTCGCTGATGTGCGAAGCTTCCGACAGCTGCCATTGCAGAGAGGAACGCGGAGGTGATATGGTATGATTAAACTGGATAACATCACAAATGAAATACTCGACAAAATAGATCCTATAGGCTTTGAACAGAAGGGCGCATTCAATTTAAGATACAACGGCGCGCCCCTTTGCCACAGCAACAGCGAAAATATTCGAATTGAAAAAAAGACGGACAAACAGGGAATAGACATTTTTATAAGTTCAAAATGCCGGGGCGAATACGTACACATACCCGTCGTCATGAATGAAACAGGCTTGACTGACGTCGTATACAACGATTTCTTCGTCGAAGATGGAGCCGACGTAATAATTGTCGCAGGCTGCGGAATAAACAACGACGGATGCTACGAGAGCAGACACGACGGCATACACGCTTTTCATGTAGGCAAAAACTGCACAGTAAAATACATTGAAAACCACTATGCTCAGGGTTCGGGCACAGGCGGACGAGTGCTCAATCCCGTAACTGAGATTGAAGTCGGAGAAGCTTCTGTATTTACGCTCGAGACCTCTCAGATCGGCGGGGTGGATTCCACAATACGCAAAAATTACGTATCTCTCGGCAAGGACGCTAAGCTTATAGTTACGGAAAAGCTGCTGACCGAAGGCGAACAATCCGCCGAGTCCGACATGTCGATCAACCTGGATGGAGAGAACAGCTCCGCTCAGATTATCTCACGTTCCGTAGGCAAGGGAGACTCTCAGCAGACTTTCCACCCCTGCGCCATAGGCAACAACAAGTGTCACGCGCATGTACAGTGCGATTCTATCATCATGGACAATGCCCGTATATGCTCTATCCCCGAAATAGACGCTCACCATATAGACGCGGCCATTGTTCACGAAGCGGCTATCGGCAGAATCAACAATGATCAACTTGTCAAGCTAATGACACTCGGTCTGAACGAGCAGGAGGCTGAGGCTGTTATTATCGAAGTATTCCTCAAATAAAAAACGAAAGGAAAACAACAGCTATGAACAACTATGAAGGTTATGAAAACGAATTTTGGAAGCTGGGTACGGACAAGCACGGCAAAAAACCTGTCGGCAGCTGGGCAATGATAAACCGTCCCATTCCCGGGCGCTACGGCAAAACTATCGTTCAGCTGTATGACAACAAAGCAAAGGCGCTGGAGGACGCCAAAGTGCTCCATTCTCTTGACGCTGCTCAGGTTGTCCCTAAATGGTCGGGATCATTCGCTGACAGAGAGCTAGTCGTCGGCTATATCGCCTGCAATCAGAACGACGACGGCACGCTGACCCCTTTCTTTGAAAACAAATACGGTGAAGTCTGCAAAAAAGTATTCGAATTAGAAGAAATGGAAAAACGCGAAGCTCTATATGACAAAAACCTTCGCGATCCAAATTACAACCCGGATATAGACTGACGAATTTACGAAATAACGCATAAAAGAGGCCTGTATTAAAATACAAGCCTCTTTCTTAGTTTATCTATATAATATAATATAATTAAAATCCCAACTGTTCTTCAACGAGAAGCACATGATACTCCGTACCCTTCGGAGGATACTGCATATGCAGATGAAGGTTGCACATTCTCGTAGGCACCTGACAATTCATACATTTGCCTGTTTGCATACAGGGGTTCTCTGTAAAGTTCAAACGCACGGCATTTTTTGGTGCTGCAATCTGCTTTACACGTGTAAGAGCAGCAGAATAATTCTTCACTATTTTACTCGTACTGCTTACGATTATCACTTTTTCCGGACCATAGGACAGCGCTGCGACTCTGTTTCCCGTACCGTCTACAAAAACCAGCTCTCCTTTTTCTGTTATTGCATTCGTGCCGCTGACATAAACATCGGAGCACAGGCTCGCGCGGAATTCCTCGCGGCGCGTCATATCATGTCCTTTGTTTCTCCAACCGTCATACAGTGTTTTCCCCAGCTTTTTTTCAATAAAATCGTTAAAACCTATCTGATCCAAAGTAACGCTGGCTCCGCGCGCTATTTTGGCTGCTTCGCCTATTATTTCCGCTATTTTAGACAACAGCTCCTCACGCGAGCCGCAAAAACATGCGTTGAACTTTTTACTGTTAAGCTGTTCTACAACCTTTTCTACCATTTCATTCATATGCCGTTCTCCTCATTCTATAGGTTTTTTGTTCTTCATTTCTTTACTATGCCTCAGATATTCCTCTGCATTTTCAATATTATTCTCCAGCTGACTATAATCGTCTGTACGAACTATGCGCGCAGGGACTCCGACCGCCAGGCTGTAAGGCGGAATTTCAGTTCCTTCTTTTACCAACGCTCCCGCGCCTATAATCGCGCCCGTTCCTATAACAGCTCCGTTCAAAACCGTAGCGCCCATGCCGACAACGACTTTGTCCTCTATAGTGCAGCCGTGTATTACCGCATTGTGCCCTATAGTAACCTTCTCTCCGAGCTTCACGGGAAATCCCGGATCAGAGTGTACGGAGGCGTTGTCTTGTATATTGCAGTCATCACCTATCTCAATGCCGTCGTTATCCGCCCGAACCACAGCTCCGAACCAGACCGATACATTCCTGCCCAGCTTAGCATTGCCCACTATATACGCTCCATCTGCGATAAAACAACTCTCGTCTATTTCCGGCTTTTTGCCTTTATAATCATAAATCATACATACCTCCATCAATACTCTTACGGATATACTAGCATTTTTATTATATCTTTGCAACTTACAACATAATCAAAAAACAACAACTAAGAACATAATCTGTAAAAAATATTTTAACAAATCGGCTGCGTTTGCCCCTTAGCTTGAAAAAAAACAGTTAATGTGATATAAATATATGGATGCGTCCGACTCGGGCGCTAAGTTTTTCAGGAGAAACAGCAGTGCTTTTTTCGAGTTCTACATTTATATTTCTGTTTTTACCGGCAGTTATAATTATATATTACGCCGTTCTGCGCGGCC
Source organism: uncultured Eubacteriales bacterium (assembly GCA_900545085.1). Classification (GTDB taxonomy): domain Bacteria; phylum Bacillota; class Clostridia; order Christensenellales; family Christensenellaceae; genus Scybalosoma; species Scybalosoma faecavium. The sequence continues at coordinate 20,971 of UQXU01000012.1, read as the reverse complement.
GGACAGCGAGAAATATCTTCCTCTCTATCGCAAGCCTATTCTTCTACGCATGGGGAGAACCTTGGTTTGTACTGGTTATGATGGGTTCTATTCTCGCAAATTATTTTTTCGGTCTGCTTGTAGAGCGATACAGAGGCATGCCGTTCCAGACGCGGCTGGTAATAATATCTTCACTAATTTTTAATATAGGTCTGATTTTTGTATTTAAATATCTGTCTTTCCTCATGGGATTGTTCGTAGATCTCACAGGCGCGGCTATAACTGTCCCTGAGATTACGCTTCCTATAGGCATATCTTTTTTTACATTTCAGGCTATATCTTATGTCATAGACGTATATCGCGGTCACGGACATGCTCAAACAAACCCCATGAACGTGTGTCTGTACATATCCTTTTTCCCGCAGCTCATAGCGGGACCTATTGTAAGATACGAAACTGTGGCATATGACATAGAATACAGACAGGAGAATCTCAAGGACTTTTCTCAGGGATTTACGCGGTTTATAGTAGGTTTTGCCAAAAAAATACTGCTTGCGAATGCGATGGGCGTCATTTCGGAACACGCATTCCAAGGCAACGGCTACTCCGCGGAGATTAGCGTAGGTCTGGCATGGCTTGGACTTTTCGCTACCGGACTTCAAATATTCTTTGATTTTTCAGGGTATTCCGACATGGCCATAGGCCTGGGGCGTATGTTTGGCTTTCACTTTCTTGAAAACTTCAACTACCCGTTTATCTCTAAATCTCTAAAGGAATTTTGGAGCAGATGGCATATTTCCCTCGGCTCGTGGTTCACAGATTACGTATACATACCTCTGGGCGGCAGCAGAGTTTCTGCACCGCGCGCCGTATTCAATCTGTTTGTAGTATGGATAACAACAGGTCTCTGGCACGGAGCCAGCCTGCCATGCCTGTTCTGGGGGTTATGGTTTGCGGTATTCATATCTATAGAAAAATTCTGCAAACTCGCGCCGTTTATGTCCAAAAGCAAAGTAATAGGTCATATTTACACACTGCTCATCTTCTTCTTGGGTCTTGCGTTTTTCCAGGCGCCCACAATTCAGGATTCATGGCAGTATTTCGGCAGCTTGTTCGGATTAAACGGCAACGCACTCATCGACGACACACTTCTGTTCTATCTGGATCAGAACAAAACGGTTCTGTTCCTGTGCGTGTTGTTCTCCATGCCTGTATGCAAATGGGTAAACACACTCATAGAATCCAACCCGCTTTCTTCTAAGATTCGCGGTTACGTCTATCCCGCAGCAATGCTTGTACTCATGTTTGTGTCTATATCGTTCATGATTAAAAGTTCGTACAATCCCTTTATTTACTTCAACTTCTAATATCGGAGGTCAGTAATGGCACAGCATTTCCCCAGCAGGAAAAAATCAAAACTGAATAAGATAAAACGCGAGCTGGGCGAGAGAAGAGAGCGTTCCCGCAACAGCAGGAACCGCGCAAAGGCCAGACGCTCCCGTCGGAAAGAATCTAAGGCGCAAATCTCAGAAGAAGCAAAGCAAAGACACGCCGCGCGCCTGGCACGCGCATCCGAAGCGCGAAAAGCTGAAAAAGCTGACAGAAAACAAAACAAGCGCAAGAGCAGCGTCGCCGCCAGAAGCTCCGGCGCGATACGCAAATCCCACGAGACGCGCGGATATGTTCCGCGCAGGCTTCGTAAAAAGGAAGCGCCGGGCATATCCGCAAAAAGAGTGGAAAACGCTCCGGGATATTATGTGCCTCTCGAAGGAGAGGTCAGCGATAACCTCCGCAATAGATATAGCGTAATCACAGGTATAGGTCTGGCCTTTCTGCTATTCATAGGCGTAGCTACTTTTTTCGATTCATTTGAAGGAGAAAGCGCGGTTTATGAGCGCGCCTACAACGACAACGTTTTTGACTATATATCCGGTCAGATCGACAGCTTTACTGCTGAGTACGATGACAATATTTACAGCCAAAACAGTTTTATAGATTGTTACGGTTTGGTAGAAAGACTCGCAGGCAGAACTTATATCCCCGATACCGACGTCACTTTGACAGTGGTTCGCAATAGCTTAAACCAGCTCCAATTCGTCATGCCTGAGATGGACGAAGAGACTATAGAAAGCAACGGCACAAATGCAAACAGATTAAAAATATTCTTAGATCAGCGCGAAATACCCTTGCTCTACGTTTCCTCTCCCGTAAAAAACACCCCCGGCCGCACGGAGCTGCCCGTCAACGTCTACGATTACTCCAACCAGAACTCTGACAATATGCTCTCTGAGCTGCAAGAGCGCGGCATAGACACGATAGATCTCCGAGAGAATATGCTCGAGGACGGGCTGAAAAGCGAAGATCTATTCTTCAGAACAGACCACCATTGGACGGCGAACGCCGGAATCTGGTCTGCCGATATAATAATGCAGAAGCTCGCCACTATGTATCCGGAGCACTTCAAATACGATGCTTCGCTTTTCGACAAAGATAACTACAACATTGAGGTCTTAGAAAACTTCTTCCTCGGGAGACAGGGAGAGCGCGTCGGACAGTACTTCGGAGGCAGGGACGACTATCCTATATATTCGCCTAAGTTCGACACTAACTTCAGCGTCCTGAGATATAACAGAGACGGTACGACAGAAGGCGTAAAAACCGGCACATTTGACGAAGCAGTCGTATGCCCGGAGTATCTCACTAATATCACTAACGGGCATTCCACCGACGCATACTCATACTACACCGGAGCCGACTTGCCCATAGTGCAGATAACCAACAACAATCCGGACTCCACAGGACGTATTCTGATAGTAAAAGACAGCTTTGCCAGAATGACAGTCCCCTTCCTGGCTACGGGCGTCAAGGAAATCTGCATGATAGATATGAGATATTACAAAGGCAATCTATACGACTATATAGAGAGTTACTCGCCTGACCTTGTTATGCTGCATTACAACAGCGACTATTATTCGTCAGACAGCAGTGCTTTTAACTTCAGCAAAAACATAAAATACTGACAGGCTTTTGAGGATACCCTTTGGTATCCTCTTTTTTATTCTATTTTTTAGCTATTATTTTGTCGTACTTATATTCAGATATAATCACAATATTGACTATGTGTAAATTAGGTGTTAATATAACATCTGTAACAAAAGAAATATGAAAGTCGAATTATGAAACGTAAACGTATATTATCACTATTATTATCATCTGCCTTAACTCTCTCCTCACTAACGCTCTGCCAATGCAGCTCATCCAATTCCGTCCACAATGTCGTAATAAATGAAGTGGTCACTTGTAATAAATACTCGCATATCGCCTCGGACGGCACTGCACCTGACTGGGTAGAGCTCTACAACAATTCGGACAAACCTCTGAATTTGAATGGATGGGGATTGACGGATGATAAGACAGACCCTTACAAGTTCACATTCCCGGACATAACCGTAGATTCAGGAGAATACCTTCTTATCTATTGCAGCGGAGCTGAAAAAACAGACGCCGAAGACGGCATACTGCGCGCCGGTTTTAAACTCTCCAGTAAAGGAGAATTTCTCGCTCTCACAGACGCCGGCGGCGCCACGATACAGTCTCTCGATATTGACGCATTAGGCGCTGACATATCATACGGCAGAAAGGACGACGGCTCTTACGCTTATTACAATAAGCCTACTCCGGGAACGATCAACTCCGGCGAAACGGCCGGCGAGCCTGTGTTTTCCGACTCAGCAATCGACTCCGGCATAAAAATAAACGAGTATGTTTCAAACTCCCGATATACCATAACCGACTCCGACGGCGAACGCTATTGTTGGGTCGAAATTATAAACACGAGAAGCTCGCCTGTAGACATAAGCGGATACGGTCTTTCTAACGATGAGGATAATCCGAAAAAGTGGTCCTTTCCCGATATAACACTACAACCCGAGGAAATCCGCCTCGTATTCTTCTCGGGCAAAGATAAAACTGACCCTGACGGTGAACTTCATACGAATTTTAAACTCAATTCATCCGACACTTCTATTATCCTTTCTCAAGAGCTTGGGCATTCTATAGATGAAGTCTCCATAGATTCAAGCCTTGATGAACTCTCAGCAGGAAGAAGCGCAGATTTCAGCAGATGGAGTTTCGGATATTTCCCAAATCGACCGTACTAAACTGCACAACCTTTACATAAGCGAAGTAAAAACCGGTAAATCCGCTCTGACAGACAGCCCTGATTGGATAGAGCTTCACAACGCCGGGACTGCCTCTGTAGATCTCACCGGATACGGTCTTTCGGACGACAGCAAACAGCCCTTCCTGTATACTTTTCCGGAAACAGCAATACAGCCGGGAGAATACCTCATCGTTTATCTGCAATATCTGCCGGACGATCCGCTCAGCTCCCTGGCAGCAGAGACCTTCAGCCTGAACTCTGACGGAGAAAATGTGTTTTTATCCAAACCCGACGGCAGTGTCGCAGACGCTATGAATACCGGAGTGCAGCATTACGGTATAACTCGCGGCAGAACAGGAGCATCGACCGACTGTGTATACTTCACCACTCCCACGCCGGGGGCAGCCAATTCTTCTGAATACTGCACAGCTTATACCCAAAAGCCTGCGCTTTCTGCCGGAGGCTATGTCGAATCGGGATACAGCGTGGAAATAACGGCAGAGAGCGAAGCCACAGTATACTACACCACCGATGGCTCAAAGCCTACGACAAGCTCCGCCGTTTATTCCGGTCCTATTAGTATAACTGAATCTACGCCTGTGCGCGCCATAGCTGTTACACCGGGCAAGCTCGCCAGCGAGTGTGCAACAGAAAACTACATTATAGATGAAAAACACGATATCCCGGTCGTCTGCATAAGCGTTGATGACGACGAGTTTTTTGACAGTGAAAACGGCATATACTCCGAGGGTTCGGGATACAGCTCCGGTTCCCATCCGCATCGAGGCGCAAACTACTGGAAAGACATCGAACGAGAAATAAGCTTTGAATGGTTTGAAGCGGACGGCACACGAGGGATAGAAGCCCCCGCCGGCATTAAAATCTTCGGTCAATATTCCCGCGCATACGACCAAAGATCATTGGCGATAAAGTTCAGAGGAGCTTATGGCGTAAGCTCAATCACATATCCATTTTTCCGCGATTATGACGTCACTACATTCAGCAGTCTTATTTTGCGCACATCAGGTCAGGACGTCAACTCCACCAAGCTCCGCGACGCATTTTACGCTCAGATAACAAAGAACGAGATGAATCTGGATTATATGGAATACCGCCCTTGTGCAGTCTACATAAACGGACAATACTGGGGACTTTATAATCTGCGCGAGCAGGAAGATGAAAATTACATTTCAAATCATTATGGCGTAAGCACAGAGAGCATAGACATAATACAAAAGGAAGGCGCTGTACGCAGCGGGTCGGACGAATCGTGGGAAGAGCTGCTCGAATACGTAAAATCGCACAACCTGTCTGACTCTGACAGCTATGCCTATGTCTCTGAAAAAGTTGATATAGAAGAATTTACTGACTATATCATCACAGAGGTTTTCCTCTGCAACCCGGATACTGACAACATAAAATATTGGCGGAGCACAGACGGAGACGGCAAGTTTCGATGGCTGCTTTACGATCTGGATATTTCTTTGATGTCAGAATCGCACACTAAGAACTATTTGTCAGAGTATTTCCACTCTGAAGGGCACGGCTACAACCACGTAATTCCCACCACCTTGCAGAGAGGTCTGATGCAGAACGCGGAATACAAGCAGTATTTCATACAGAGATACGCCTACCATCTAACTCACACTTTCCGCGCCGAACGCACCACCGCCATACTCGACCAGATGGCGGACGAAATCCGAACCGAAATGCCCAGGCATATCGCACGCTGGAAAGACGGAACGAAATATTCTCTGGCTTGTCCTGAATACGATATTGCTTCTCCGCGCAGCATGGAACATTGGGAAGTAAAAATCACACAGCTCAAGACTATTATAACTGCCAGAGTGGACACGGCCGAACAGGAGCTTCAAGAGTATTTTGATCTATCTGACTCAGAAATGCAGGCATTAGGGCTCGCTTAACCTCTGATTCACATACTCATAACAGTATTGTTGACCAAAGTCGTTTTTAATGATAAAATATTAGGAGCTTTAAACAGCTTCGAAAGGATTTCTGTAATATAATGATGAAGAAGACAATTTCTCTTGCAATGACCGCCATCATTGCTATCGCTATGGCGCTGCCTCTGAGCGCGTGCAGCAGTTCACAATCGGCAACTGACACAGTAGTTATAAACGAAGTCGTTACTTCAAATAAATACTCGCTCACCGCCTCTGACGGCTCGGCGCCCGATTGGGTTGAGCTTTACAACGGCACAAACTCATCAGTCAACCTCTCGGGATGGGGGTTAACCGACGAGGAAACAGACCAATATAAATTTGAATTTCCTAACATTACTCTAAATTCCGGAGATTATCTTCTCGTATATTGCTCCGGCGACGAACAAACCGACAACGAAGACGGAATCCTTCGAACGGGCTTCAAACTCTCCAGCAAAGGCGAGTTTCTCGCGCTGACAGACGCTCGCGGGAACACCGTACAAGCGATGAATCTCGAATCTATGCCCTCCGATATATCATATGGCCGCGCAGACGACGGCACATATCTTTACTTCGGACTTCCTACACCCGGAGCAAAAAACGAGGGCTTGACCAACACGACTCCTGACTTTGACCAGGCCGTTGCAGAATCGCCCATTAAAATCAACGAATATATTGTCAACAACGATTATTCCATAGTCGACAGCGACGGCGAGAGAAGCTCCTGGGTCGAAATAATCAACACGGGAAGCGAAGCGGTTGACATAACAGGCTTCGGGCTTTCTGACGACGAGACAGACACTAAAAAGTGGATTTTTCCGGAAATGTCTCTCCAACCCGGCGAAATTCGTCTTGTATTCCTATCGGGCAAAGATAAAACAGATCCGAACGGAGAGCTTCACGCTAATTTTAAGCTGAGCAAGAATGATACAAAGCTCATTCTCTCTCAGGAGATGGGACGCACGATAGACGTCAGCGTGATAGATTCTAAACTGGGCAGCGCCTCCTGCGGCAGAGCCGAGGGCGACTATTCAAACTGGGTTTACTTCGCAGAACCGACTCCCGGCGCAGCAAACACTACTCAAAGCTTTACTGAAATTGCTCAGGCCTCGGAGACATATCTGCCCGCAGTTTATCTCAGCGAAACAAAATCTAACAAGGTCGCCCGATCGGACGACCCTGACTGGATCGAGCTGGCCAACTCGGGCAGCGAGGCAGTTGATCTTAGCGGCTATGGGCTCTCCGACAGCAAGGACGAGCCCTTTCGCTTTAAATTCCCGGAAAACACAACAATACAGCCGGGAGAATACCTAGTCGTCTATTGCGGCAGCCTTCCTGCGGAGCAGCAGACAGGGCTTCTCGCAGCTGACATATCTCTAAACGCCGACGGAGATGACGTTTACCTCTCTAAGCCTGACGGAAGCATACTGGATACTATCAACACAGGCGTACAGTACAGCGGGATAACAAGCGGAAGAACAAACGGCAGCAATGAGCGCGTTTACTTCACAACCGCTACTCCCGGAGCTGCGAATCCTTCAGAAACATACAAAACATATACGCAAAAGCCCACGCTTTCAGCAGGCGGATATGTAGATTCCGGATATACCGTTGAAATAACATCTGAGGAAGGCGCGTCTATATACTATACCACCGACGGTTCTAAGCCCACCACAAGCTCAAATAGATACTCCTCCCCCATCTCTATCACAGAATCCACACCCGTCCGCGCTATCGCAGTCTCTGAGGGCAAGCTGACCAGCGAATGTTCTACGGAGAATTACATAATCGACGAATCTCACACGATTCCCACTGTTTGTATTACTGTAAACGACGACGAATTCTTCGGAGAAACTAACGGCATATATTCTAAAGGCGCAGGCTACAGCTCTGATGAGGCAGACTTCCCGCACACCGGCGCAAACTATTGGAAAGACATCGAACGCGAAATTAGTTTTGAATGGTTTGAAGCAGACGGCACAAAGGGGATTGAAGTTCCCGCAGGTATTAAAATCTTCGGTCAATATTCACGCGCGCTCGATCAGAAATCGCTGGTCATAAAATTCCGCGATTCTTACGGAGCCTCCGAAGTTACCTATCCCTTCTTCCGCGACTATGACGTTACGACATTTAACAGCTTGATACTTCGCGTCTCCGGTCAGGACGTAAATTCGACTAAACTCAGAGATGCTTTCTTCGCGCAAGTCTGCAAAAACTATATGGACTTGGATTACATGGAGTATCGTCCCTGCGCAGTATACATAAACGGCGAATATTGGGGGTTATATAATCTGCGTGAACAGCTGGATGAAAACTACATCAAAAATCACTATGGCACTTCCAGCACAGACAATATTGACGTAGGCAGTGAAACCGGCACTGCGTCCGACGGCTCAGCCGCTGCCACAGGAAACGAAGACGTAGACGGAGAAACTTTCGGCAGTGATTACGGTTCAAAGCTAATAGACGTAGTGAAAGGCAACAGAGACGTGAAGCACGGCAGCCTCGACGATTGGAACGAGCTTCTCGAATATGTCCGGACGCACGACCTTTCTGATGATGAAGCTTACAAATACGTTTGCAGCAGAGTTGACGTTGAAGAATATGCCGACTATATAATAGCAGAGACTTTCTTCAACAACACCGATTCCGGAAATGTTAGATTTTGGCGAGACGGAAGCGGCACGAACAAGTATCGCTGGATGCTTTACGATTTGGACTGGGGACTCTCACCTTCGACTTATACATGGAACTACATTGAGGAATATTTCAACGAAGTCGGTCACGGAATTGCTCACGGCTTTTCCACAGTTTTGCCCAGAGCGCTTCTCAAAAATCCAGAATGGAAGAATTATTTCATTGAGAGATACGCCTATCATCTGACCCATACTTTCAGATCTGAGCGAACCAACGCAATCCTCGATCAAATGGCTGAAGAAATACGTCCTGAGATGGAACGTCATATCGCACGTTGGGCGAACACCGGCTCTCCTGCCCAGGAAATCTCCTCTCCCTCGAGCATGGAAGTATGGGAAAATAACCTCGCCAGCCTTAAAAATATGCTTAATGAACGCATAGACATAGTAACAGAAGATCTTGAACAGTATTTTGGACTGTCAGACGCTCAGATGAAAGAGCTGGGACTTGAATAGCATATAATAAGACAGCCTACGGCGAGAAAACAATTCTTGCCGTAGGCTTATATATTTATTATTTTCTATGTGTCTTACATTCGTTACAGTATTTTAAAACCGAAGCTCTCCAGCGCATCTCGTATTTGGCGCGTATGCTCAAAGTTTCTCGTTTCGAGCAGCAGGCGGAGATAGCATCCATTTACATCTGAGCCTTCGTTCGCGCGCTCATGGTGTACAGAAATTACATTTCCGCCCAGCTCGGCAATTATGCGCGATACGTTTTGCAGCTGACCGGGTTTATCCACAAGCTCTATATTAAGCTGGCAGTTTCTGCCGGACATCAGCAAGCCTCTTGTTATCACTCTGGAGAGAATGGTAACGTCTATATTTCCGCCGGAGAGTATACACACCGCCTTCTTCCCGTTTAAATCTACTTTGTTAAACATAGCCGCCGCGACCGACACCGCGCCTGCGCCTTCCGTTACCAGCTTGTGCTGCTCCATAAGAGCGAGTATCGCCGCCGAAATTTCATCATCGCTCACGGTCACTATATCGTCAACGTATTTGGAGCAGATATCATATGTAATTGAGCCCGGTTCTTTAACCGCTATTCCGTCTGCTATAGTCGCCACATTGCTCAATGTCTCAATATGCCCATCATGAATAGAGTTAATCATAGACGGCGCTCCGGACGCTTGAACTCCGTATACCTTTATCCCCGGGTTGAGAGATTTAAGAGTAAACGCAATTCCGGATATAAGTCCTCCTCCGCCTATCGGCACTATAACAGCATCCATATCTGCTATTTGTTCTACCAACTCCAAGGCAATAGTTCCCTGACCGGCTATGACGTCCTCATCGTCAAACGGATGTATGAACGTACTTCCCAGCTCGTCTCTGAGAGAGAGGGCTTTTTTGTATGCGTCGTCATACACTCCTTCTACAAGGCATACCTCCGCACCGTAGCTTTTCGTCGCTTCCACTTTAGAGATAGGCGCTCCGTCCGGCAGGCATATAATGGACTTTATGCCGTTCTTTTGAGCCGCCAGCGCAACGCCTTGAGCATGGTTCCCGGCTGAGCAGGCTATTACTCCCTTTTCGCGCTCTTCCTCGCTGAGGCGCGACATTTTGTAATACGCTCCGCGCACTTTAAAAGAACCCGTAATTTGCAGGTTTTCCGTTTTTAAATATATGTCGCTCCCGGGGTTGATTTTCGGCGCGTGTATTACATCAGTCTTTCTTACTATGTTTTTTAATGTATAATTCGCTCTGTATACGTTATCCAGTGTAAGTATAATTATCTTCCTTTCTATATCAGATATGTGTCAGAATGCCGAAGTATTTAAATCAGATTTTTGATAAACTGTTCAGCGGCGCGAGCCGATCTGCTGCCTTTGCCTAATGCGTATGCTTCTGCTTTCAAGTCCAATTCCTTAGTATCTATATCTAATCCGGCACGATTAGCCAGCTCATGCACTATATCGAGATACAGTTTTTTATTCGGTCTGGAAAAATAGACCACCAAGCCGAAGCGATCTGACAGAGAGAGCAGCTCCTGCATGGTATCCATGCGGTGTATATCATCTCCCGCACGATCAGAAAAGGTCTCTTTTACTATGTGCCGTCTGTTGCTCGTGGCGTATATAACGGCATTCTCCGCCTTAGCAGATGCAGAGCCTTCCAGAGCCGCTTTGAGCATACTGAAACTGTCGTCATTTTTGTTGAACGATAAATCGTCTATAAAAATTATGAACTTGAGAGGATTACGTGAAATTCGCCCCATAACAACGGGCAGCATTCTAAGCTGATCCTTACGCAGCTCTATCAAGCGCACACCGCAATCATAAAACATATTCGCTACAGCTTTTACCGTAGAGGATTTGCCCGTGCCCGCATCTCCGCACAGTAGCACATTAGCCGCAGGTCTGCCCTCGACAAGCGCGCGGGTATTGTCTATGACCTGCTGTCTTTCATCCGCATAGCCTACGAAGCTTCCCATGCTTATAGTATCAGCCGCCGCAACAGGCAGTATTTCATCTCCTTCTACGCGGAACATACCTGACGACGCAAATATTCCATAACCTGTGCTGCTTATATTCTCTGCTCGTTTAGCATACTCTGATTCAAAATCCACATGAGCGCTTTCAAACATCGGAATATATCCGTCATATTCCAGCGCCGATGTCAACTCATCCGGCGTTAAATCTGTCAGCTCTGCAAAAAGCTTCAGCTCCGCGGCAGTGTTAGAAAGAATAGACTTCGACACGTCCTTTTTCCAAGCCACAGACGTAATATACGCATTCTCATCTTCGAATACAACACGGCGCAGAACATCAGAGAAGCAGCCTCCTCTGTTGTTAACCTCATATACAAAATCTCCGTAAAGCGACAGGCGTTCGCAGACGTCTCCTTCGCTTTTTAAATACGCCAGCAGCGCAGAAATTACGCTGTCTTTTAAAACCCCTCTGAAAACGCTGAGCGCGGATATTCTGCAAGAGTATTTTTTTAATTGCTGTTCTGTCATACTAAATTCACCTTCATCCGAATCAATTTCGGTGTGTTTAGAAAAAAGACGCCGATGGCGCCTTAAATCTGCTTATTTATAGAAATGTGCGCTGTCAAAATTTATTGATAATTGCGCCTTTATCAGCCGAGCTGACCATAGAGGCGTAACGAGCGAGACAGCCTTTTATACCTTCTTTGCGCTTGATTACGGTTTCTTTCCTGCGCTTTTCCAATTCGTCATCAGAGACTTTCAGCTCTATCTTATACTCGGGAATATTTATAGAAATGATATCTCCGTCCTTGACATACGCGATCGTTCCGCCGCTCACCGCCTCGGGCGATACGTGACCGATGGACGCGCCTCTCGTAGCGCCTGAGAAACGCCCGTCTGTTATGAGAGCTACCTGCTTATCCAGACCCATGCCCGCGATTGCAGACGTCGGAGACAGCATCTCGCGCATACCGGGGCCGCCCGCCGGGCCTTCATAGCGAATAACTACTACATCGCCTGCTTGTATTTTTCCGTCGTAAATCGCTGCTATAGCTTCCTCTTCGCTTTCAAATACTTTGGCAGGGCCTTCATGTACGAGCATTTCTTTAGCTACCGCGCTGCGCTTTACTACGCATCCGTCGGGCGCGAGATTGCCGCGCAAAACAGCTATGCCGCCCGTAGCGCTGTACGGATTCTCAGGAGTGCGAATTATCGTGTCGTCCTTGTTCTCCGCATCGGCGATATTCTCTCCGAGCGTCTTGCAGGTGCATGTCATTACAGAAGTATCGAGCAGATTGAGCTTTGTCAGCTCTTTAAGCACAGCATATACTCCGCCTGCCTCGTTGAGATCTTCCATATACGTATTCCCTGCGGGAGCCAGATGGCAGAGGTTAGGCGTCTTTTCGCTTATTTCATTTGCCATATCGAGATTAAACTCTACTCCGCACTCATTCGCTATCGCCGGAAGGTGGAGCATACTGTTCGTCGAACAGCCGAGAGCCATATCAGCTGTCAGAGCATTTCTGATCGCCGCTTCTGTCATTATATCGCGCGGACAGATGTTCTTCTCTACCAGCTCCATTATCTGCATACCGGCGTGCTTCGCAAGCTCAATTCTCGCTGAGTAAACCGCCGGAATAGTTCCGTTTCCGCCAAGGCCCATACCCAGAACCTCTGTCAGGCAGTTCATGGAATTCGCCGTGTACATACCTGAACATGAACCGCATGTCGGGCATGCCTTTTCTTCAAATTCACAGAGCTTATCCTCTCCGATTTTCCCTGCGGAATACGCTCCGACCGCCTCGAACATACTGGATAGGCTTGTCTTTCTGCCGCCGACTCTGCCCGCCAGCATAGGGCCGCCGCTGACAAAGATAGTCGGAATGTTTATACGAGCCGCCGCCATCAGAAGGCCGGGCACGTTTTTATCACAGTTGGGGATCATAACCAATCCGTCAAAGCCATGAGCCATTGCCATAGCTTCTGTAGAATCCGCAATCAGATCTCTGGTGATAAGAGAATATTTCATACCTGTATGTCCCATAGCTATTCCGTCGCATACGGTAATCGCAGGGAACATTATAGGAGTTCCGCCCGCCATAGCTACGCCCAGCTTAACCGCCTGAGCTATTTTGTCCAGATTCATATGGCCGGGGACTATTTCATTATATGAACATACAATACCAATCAGCGGTCTGCTCTGTTCTTCTTTTGTCAGACCAAGCGCATGGTAAAGCGAACGATGCGGCGCGTTTTTGAAGCCGTCAACAATTCTGTCTTTTATCATTTTTTATTTCCTCTTTGCAAACAAGGGAGAAGAACGAGTTCTCTCCCCTGCCAGCTTATTTTTTATTAATTAGTTGTTAATGAGCTTGTCTTCATCGCTCCAGCTGTAAAGCTTGCGGATATCTCTGCCTACTACCTCAGCGGGATGCTCAGCAGCGATCTTTCTCATAGCGTTGAAGTGAACCTGAGAGCCTGCATCCGACATATCCAGCAGGAACTCCTTAGCAAAAGTGCCGTCCTGAATGTCAGCGAGAACCTTCTTCATCGCCTTCTTCGTATCTTCAGTGATAATCTTGGGACCTGTTATATAGTCTCCGTATTCTGCTGTGTTAGAGATAGAGTATCTCATGCCTTCGAAGCCGCTCTGATAGATGAGGTCTACGATAAGCTTCATCTCATGGATGCACTCGAAGTAAGCGTTTCTGGGGTCATATCCGGCTTCTACGAGAGTTTCATATCCGGCCTGCATAAGAGCGCATACGCCGCCGCAGAGGACAGCCTGCTCGCCGAAAAGGTCTGTTTCCGTCTCTGTTCTGAACGTAGTTTCAAGCACGCCTGCACGCGCTCCGCCGATACCCAAAGCATAAGCCAGCGCTATATCCAGGGCATCTCCTGTTGCATCCTGTTCGACAGCTACGAGGCAGGGAACGCCTTTGCCCGCCTGATACTCGCTGCGTACCGTATGGCCGGGGCCTTTGGGCGCGATCATAACCACGTTTACGTTCTTCGGAGGCTTAATGCAGCCAAAGTGAATGTTGAAGCCATGAGCAAAAGCCAGAGTCTTGCCTTCTGTCAGATTCGGCTCTATGCTCTCCTTGTAGAGCTTAGCCTGTTTCTCGTCGTTAATTAGTATCATGATAAAATCAGCGGCTTCCGCTGCCTTATCAGATGTCATTACCTCAAGACCTGCCGCCTCAGCCTTGGCCCAGCTCTTGCTGCCCTCGTAAAGACCAACGATAACTTTTACGCCGGATTCTTTGAGATTGAGAGCGTGAGCATGCCCCTGAGAACCATAGCCGATGATAGCTACTGTCTTTCCGTTCAGCTTAGCAAGATTGCAATCCTGCTGATAGTAAATATTTGCCATGAGTATGTACCCCTTTGATTGAAAATATAGTTTTAAGCCAGTTTATATTATTCCTTCTCAAGAAGGTTCGCGCCGCCTCTTTCGAGAGCCACAACGCCTGTACGGCACATTTCGATTATGCCCATAGGAAGCATAACCTTGATAAATGCGTCGATCTTGTCTGAGCTGCCTGTTACTTCGATACACATAGCTTCTGTCGTAAAGTCTATGATCTTCGCACGATAAACCTGGACAGCCGCCATTACGTCGGCACGTGTCTGAGAGGTGTTTTTAATCTTTATAAGCATCAGCTCGCGCTTGATGATCTGCTCTTCATCGTCGAGGATTTCGAGTTTCTTTACGTTGTGCAGCTTTCTAAGCTGATTGAGGAGCTGCTCTTTAGCATATCCATCCCCACTCAAGGAGATGGTTATTCTGGAATACTCAGGAGACTCTGTCTCGCCTACTGTCAGTGTATCAATATTGAATCCGCGGCGCGTGAACATGCTTGTTACTCTTGTCAATACGCCGAATCTATTGTCAACATAAACCGCAATTACGAATTTGTTATTGTCTTTCATTTTCAGCACCTCCTACAGCTCGGGCTTAACAATGATGTCGTCTACAGAACCGCCGGCGGGAAGCATCGGCAGAACAAGAGCATCCTCGTCGATAATCGTATCAATTATGAAAGGACCGTCCGTCTTCATGCCCTTTTCGAGCGCGGCCTTGAATTCCTCAGCCGTAGTCGCACGGCAGCCTTCCAGACCGAAAGCGTCAGCCAGTTTTACGAAATCCGTCTTACGATTGAGCACGGTATTGGAATAACGCTTGTCAAAGAAGAGCGCCTGCCACTGGTGAACCATACCCAGCGCACCGTTGTTCATTATAATTATAGTAACAGGTATTTTATAAGTAACCGCTGTAGCAAGCTCTGTCAAGTTCATACCGAAGCTGCCGTCGCCTGTTACCAGAATTACTCTGTCGCCCGAAGCAATGTGAGCGCCGATAGAAGCGCCCAGACCGAAGCCCATAGTACCGAGACCGCCGCTGGATACGATCTTGCGCGCCTTCTGGAAGTCAGTATACTGAGCCGCCCACATCTGATGCTGACCTACGTCGGTAGCCACGATAGTGTCGTCGTCTTTGACTTCATTCATGATGTCGATTACTTTCTTAGGTGTAAGCATATCTCCTGCTGCTTCCTCAGCCTCGCTGATAAGCTGCTGCTCTTCGCCTACAAGACCCTGAACTCTCTTCATCCATTCAGGATGCTCCTGCTTGTCTACTTTTGCGAGAATTCTTTCAAAAGCATCCACGATGTCGCATACGATGCCTACGTCTGTATTTACGTTTTTATTGATTTCGGCAAAGTCGGGATCGAGTTGGACGATAGTCGCGCCTTTTCCGTATTTGGAAGTGTCGCCTGTAGCTCTGTCGCTGAAACGCACGCCTACGCCGAAAATCAAATCCGCTTCTTCATTTGCAAGCGTGGAAGCATAATGACCGTGCATTCCCTGCATTCCGAGGAATCTATCGTATGAGTTCGGCAGGGCTGAAAGTCCCATAAAAGAGCAGCCTATGCATGCGTCTATTTTCTCTGCCATTTCCATTATTTGCTTAGTCATACCGCGGCCCGCCGCGCCGCCGCCTATGTAGATGTACGGTTTTTTAGCTTTGTTGATAGCAGCAACAGCAGCGTCAATTTCCTCTTCCTTCGCTATTCTCTGAGGGAACGCCGGCGCTATTTCCTTAGTCTCGAAATCAGCAACAGAAACCTGAACGTCCTTAGGAACGTCAATGAGAACAGGACCGGGTCTGCCGGATCTTGCAATTCTAAACGCTTCGCGGATAGTGTCTGCCAGATCCTTGATATCGTTAACAAAGAAATTGTGCTTAGTAATAGGCAGAGTGATACCTGTTATGTCAATTTCCTGAAAGCTGTCCTTGCCGATAAGATTGCAAGGGACGTTGCCCGTAATCGCTACCATGGGGATTGAATCCATCATTGCCGTAGCGATGCCAGTTACGGTATTAGTAGCGCCAGGGCCGGAGGTAGCGATGACTACACCAACCTTGCCTGTTGCCCTGGAATAACCGTCAGCGGCATGCGTCGCACCCTGTTCGTGTGCAGCCAGTACATGATTAATTCTGTCGCTGGCTTTGTACAGCTCATCATAAATATTTATAACGGTGCCGCCGGGATAACCGAAAACATCCGTTACACCCTGCTCTATCAGGGTTTCGATAATGATTTGAGCTCCTGCCATCTTCATAAAAAACTCTCCTTTGCGTATATTGACAGCCCAGATCTGTTTTTTGCGGTTTAATCAACTTCTTCACATTTCAAAAAGCCGCCTCGCAGATTTGACCATCTATAGTGCAGCTCTGATTCCATGTGTCAAAAAATCACATATCAAGAATCAGAATACAATCTGTCAGATAATTAATACGTCGGTCTCCCTGACTCTCGGTCAGAAACCGACTAAAAATACATGAGTTGCTGAGATTATACAAAAAAATCCCTTTCTCCCAAACAGACAACGGTTTGTTACAAAGAGACTTAGCTTTTATTCCCGCCTTATGCGCATAACGCACAGTTTTCAAAGGCTTGTAGAAGCAATAACACAATCTTCTTTAATCGCAACCCTACATTATTTTTCTACATTCTATCCGAAAAAGTATGTTTTGTCAAGAGCAAAGTACACGTATATACTCTGTATATATTCGTTATTTTATGAACAATCAAAAAAGAGGCAGAAGCTGTCATTTAGCCTCCGCCGCTTCCGAAGCATAGCTGTAAAACGCCATAGCCACACACATACTCGCCATAAGCGGGTACACTATCGAAAAACCAACAACAAAGCTCCATCCTGTCAGCAAAACAGCACAAAGCGCATATGCTTTCGTCTTTCCTCTGTTCAGCACTTTTTTCTTAAATTGCTCCCGCGTAAGTCTGACCTTTGCCTGAGCCTCCAGCGCATGCAGAGCTTCTGCCTCATTCGCTTCGAGTTCAGTTCCTTTGAGTATAGACAACACCGCGCCTTTTCCTATTAGCTTTATATTTCTCCTTTGCGCAAGCTCCCTCGCGCCGGCAGAAAAATCAGCGGCACATAGAACACATACTTCGGAGGCTCCGCTTCGTTTCGCCATGCTGTACGCCTCGAAAAGCTGCTGCTCATTCACAGGCTGCTTAGGATAATTGAATAACGCCGCAGCGAACATTTCGCCGTCTGAATAGCCGCCGCCGCATTTGCTGAAGCTTTTTCCACCTGTTTCTCGTTCCAAACACCTGACTATGTACTCATCCCGCTTAGAGCTCAGCAAAAAATGCTCTATAGTAAGCGACGAACGCAGCTTAGATATGCTTTTGTCGACATACTTTTCCAACTTACAGTTAGAACGCCAAACAGAAAAAACTCGTATCAGCGCAGCCGCGCAGCCCGCGAGCAGCGCCGATCTGTACACTCCTGCTCCCAGCTGCCAAAACAACAGCATAAAAATTATAAATGCAAACGCCGTTCCTAAAACCGCGTCCAGAGTCCTCGCCGCCCTGCTTCTGCCTGTCATCTGTTTCATGAGGTAACGCTTAATCTTCTTGCTCATTCCAATCTCCTCCTTTTTACTTTTGCTGTTAAATTATGTGCGTTTTTCTCATTTTTCATACCCTCAGATTGATTTTTTCCCGCATGGTGTAGTATAATAAGAATTGAACAATTGCATGGGATTAGCTAATTCCAAAACAGTATTTTCAAACCGAAAGGATTTACTTTGCACTCCAATACTCAAACTCAGGAATCCAAAACGCAAACACAAACAGAAAGCATTTTGTCTAAAAAAATCGGCATACTGGGCGGCACTTTCAATCCGCCTCACCTCGGACATCTATACATGGCTCAAATGGCCAGAGATGAATTCAATCTCGATGAGGTTCTTTTCATGCCGCTCGGAGACCCTCCGCATAAAAAAGGCGAAATAGTCCTCGACAAAAACGCCCGCGCCATGCTTTCAGATATGATAGCCTCTGAAAGATCTTATATCACTTTAAGCCGAATCGAACTTGACAGACAAGGTTTTACATATACAGTTGATACGCTGACAGAACTTAGAGCTCAAATGCCTTATGCTGAGCTGTACTATATAATAGGTACGGACACTCTTTTCAAGCTGGAGGAATGGAAAGACTATAAACGTGTATTCGAGCTGACCGAGTTTATATGTATCCCCCGTCCCGGCGACGACATACATGCCGTTTTCGACAAGCTCGCGTATTTTAAGCGTATTTATCACAAAAACATATTGTTAGGTCACGGAATGGGGCTTGACATTTCCTCCACCAAAGTTCGAGAATACATGCGCGCCGGCAAACCCATAGATTCTCTCGTGGGGAAAAAAGTAGCGCATTATCTCACAGAACACGGAGTCTTGCAGACTGCCCTGCCGGAGCAAAAGCGCAATGAATATCTCGGGATTTTACGCAAAGCAGTTGACAGCAGAAGGTACAATCACAGTCTTGGCGTTGAAAAAACAGCGCTTGAATTAGCGCATAGATTCGGAGTCGAAGAACGTACAGCTCAAACAGCGGCAATTTTTCATGATTTAGCTAAATGCCTGACGGACGACCAGCTCTTGACTATCGCTCAGGAAAACAATCTTCCGCTCAATGAAGTCACAATAAAAGAACCGCGTCTGCTTCACGGTCCTGTCGCTGCGCTTTTTATGGAACGCGACTACGGAATAACTGACAGCGACATTCTCAACGCCGTGAGATACCATACTACAGGGCGCAGAAATATGACACGCTTGGAGATGATAATTTACGTCTCTGATATAATAGAACCCAATCGCAAATTTGACGGAATAGAGGAGCTGAGAGAGATGTCAAAAAAATCTCTCTCCGGAACCACTTTCCTCGGAGTTCAGCGCGAGATATCCAATCTGCTTGAGCGAGGTTTCAGAATAGAGCCTAACTCTGTAGAAGCGTATAACTATCTTCTGGATCAGCGCAAGCGCGTTAGAAAAGACAAAAAAGATTAATATAATTGGGAGGTTTTTCGTGAACAGTAAATTCGACAGCCTGGTATACGATATGGCTCAAATATTGGACAACCGCAAAGCGGAGGACATTGTACTCATAGATGTTAAAGGCATAACTATTATCGCCGACAGCTTCATTATTTGCAGCGGCCGTTCCAGCACGCACATTAAAACTCTTGCCGATGAGCTGGAAGAGCAGATGGCTAAACGCGGTATTTTCAAAACCCGCATAGAGGGCTATCAGGAAGCACGCTGGATAGTTATGGACTTTGGCGACATTCTGGTACACATTTTCCACAATGACGAGCGCAAATTCTACGACATTGAACGCCTTTGGAAAAGCCAGGATAATTTTGAAAATTATGAGTCGCAAAACACACAGGAGTAAAAATGCAATACATATTCTACTCTAAAAGCGAACACATAGCCACAATAACTTTAAACAGACCCGAAGTTCTCAACGCGATGAACGTCGAAATGACCGCCGAGCTTGCATCGGCATTAGCTCAAGCAGAAGCAGACAGAGACGTTCGAGTTGCCGTAATTAACAGCTCTATTCAAAAGTCCTTCACAGCCGGCGGAGACATAAAATACGAAAGTCAGCTCACAGAGACGACAGCCGTTGACTTCGCCGAAAACGGAAAATCAGTAATGGACGCCATCGAGAGCTGCCGCGTTCCCGTTATACTCTCGGTTGACGGCTACAACCTCGGCGGCGGTATAGAGATGGCAGCAGCAGCCGATTTAGTCATAACCTCGGACAAGGCAAAATTCGGCATACCTACTATCAATCTCGGAACCGTCCCCGCGTGGGGCGCAACCGTTCGTCTTACAAGAGCCTTAGGCAGAGCACGAGCTTTTGATATTCTGGCCACAGGACGTATCTTCAGCGCGCAGGAAGCATATGACATGGGCTTGGCGCAGTATATAGTGCCTCGCGACGAACTGGCAGAGAAAACCCTCGAGCTGGCTAAAACCATAGCGGACAAGGCGCCCGGCGCTATGCAGCGTCTTAAATCCGCTATACTTTATTCTCTCAATTCCGATCAGAAAGACAGTATGAAGTACGAAACAAGCCTTTATGCCGATTGCTGCAACCTCGAAGACAGAGCAGAAGCCATGAGCGCTTTCCTGGAAAAGCGCGAACACAAGCCTTATACAGACAGATGAGGCGCAGAATATGGCATACATTATAGGACTCGCAGTATTGCTGTTTGCCGGACTGATAATCGGGATAGTTAAAAAGCTATTCTTCTTATGGATTATCTGTCTTATATTCATAATAGGCGCTGCTTCAACGATTATTCCTCAATTAAGCTCAATTTTCTAAAATCGGCTCATTAACACACTCTCGAAGCGCTGAGAGTG
>UQXU01000011.1 GCA_900545085.1 uncultured Eubacteriales bacterium | reverse complement strand
ATGCGCTCGGGGGAAGCTCCGGAGCATATCGTGTGCGCGTGCCCTCTGTGGTTGGTCATCATTTTATCGCCGGGTTCGACCGCGTACATGACGCCGGCTGCGATGGCCTCCTGTCCTGTAGAAAGGTGGGTAGTGCCGTAGCCTTCGTCTTTTTCGTGAAAAAGTTCGTATACTTTATCGTCAAAAAACCGCGCCAGATACATGAGGCGGAGAAGTTCTTTTTCTTTGTTGATTGATAGGCTCATTTGTGCCTCCGTTATCAAGCTGTTTGCGCCCGTTTTTGAATAGTAGGATAACAGCTTTAATTCGTGTTCCTTAATTTACATTATTATACTCTAAATGAGCGAGCGCGTCAATGTCGTGTATTTTATACCGACAGAATAACAAAAGAGCTTTTTCGGTGAGGAAAAAGCTCTTTTTACGCTGTTTTATTGCTGATTCGAGAAGTTTATTAAGTATTGCATTAATATCTGTCTACGAGAGAACGCTTGCAGGGGGAGAACAGCTCGGGCGCGTCTGAATCTATGGAACCCATGACCCAGCGTGTGAATTGTCCTATGCCTACTGAAATATCTTCCATAGCCCGCGTGCGTGTAGCTTTTGTCTTTCCCGCTTCGGAAAAGATATGCCAGTTGTCGTTGTTTTCTTCTATGACGGGATCGGATATCCCGACTATACATTCGCCGTCCTCGAGAATTAGGTTGTCAACTATGCGTTTAACATTTACTATACGCGCCATTCCCGTCTCGGTGCCGGAATCTCCGCAGAAAGGACGGTCGAAATAGCTGAGCC
The DNA here is from genome assembly GCA_900545085.1 of uncultured Eubacteriales bacterium. Lineage (GTDB taxonomy): Bacteria > Bacillota > Clostridia > Christensenellales > Christensenellaceae > Scybalosoma > Scybalosoma faecavium. Next base: position 33,506 of record UQXU01000011.1, on the reverse strand, counting down.
CCATGTCTCCTGCGGCGCGGGTCAGACTCCCCCAATGCCGAGGTTTAGCTATGGCCTCGTAAGCGACGAAGGATTCTTCTTCCTGACGGCCTATGGCATAACCTGAGACGATATTCTTTTCGTCAAAAGCCACTATCAGAGTATTCCCCGTGAAGTCCAGCTCGCTGGTGAGGATGCGCTCGAAGGTTTGAGAATCGCGCAGAAGCCAGCCCGTGCGCCCGCGCAGCTCGTCGAAATAGAGCTGAGACAGCCCGCCTAAGGTGGAATAAGGTATATCCCTAGCGGAGGTATACAGCTTGTATCTGCCCGATTCGGACGGCATTATTCTCAAGAGCTCTTTCGCAACGTAGGTCGAGAATCCGAACTGAGCGTAAAAATCGTGTATATCAGTGTTGAGAGAACACATGCCCTCTCCGCGGTCGTAGAGCAGATTGAGAACGTATTTTTGCAGCATCGAGGCATAGCCCTTTCCTCTGGCGGACGCAGTGGTTGCGACTGCACGCTGGAAGTTGGCGCGCACCGGCCTGCGGCGCAGAGCCATTGTAGCGTCTACGATTGATACCATGCTGAGCAGCTCGCTGCCGTCGTATACGCCGTATCCTTCCGTAAATACGGTTTTAAAATACCAGCTTACAAATTCTTCAGAATCCTCCGGAAAGCATTCGAGCCAAAGTTTCCGGCCGTTGTCTTTGTCTAATTCTCTGATTTCAATCATATCTTCCGTACTCCTTATAACTGTGAACAGATATACCTCGCCGCTATAGGCGGCTGGCTGCATCTGAGCATTCAGCGGCGGTGCAATCCGCCGCCAAAGCCCCGGGGGAGTTTGCCCCTCGTTCACTTGTTGAATTACGGGGCGGCGCCCCTTGTTGAACAATGTCTGACAGCATGACAGAAGCCTGCGCTGAGTTAATTTTTAATCTTAGCGTAAAGAGTTGTTTTCCGAGCTTCTGTTATAATTACATCTATAAATTGCCCTATAAGCTCCGTGGAGCCGGGCAGATTTACCATTCTGCCTCCGTCTGTTCTGCCGCATATTCCATCGCCCCGGGTGGAGCGTCCTTCGACCAGTATTCGCTCGGAGGCTCCGACTCGGCTGAGATTATCCTGATAGGTAAGCTCGCTTTGAAGAGAGACGAGTCTCGTTATGCGGCTTTTTTTTATGTCGTCGGGTATCTGATCAGGCATGGAGGCGGCGGGAGTACCCGCGCGCGGTGAGTATACGAATGTGTACGCCGCGCAGTATCGCACGTCGCGCACGAGCTGCATCGTATCCTGAAAGTCCTCCTCTGTCTCTCCCGGGAAGCCGATCATAATATCTGTCGTAAGAGCGATTTCCGGCATAAGCTCGCGCGCTCTGGCGACCTTTGCGAGATAATCGTCGCGAGTGTAGCGCCTGTTCATTCTGCGGAGGATTTCGTCTGAGCCGGCTTGAACGGGCAGATGAAGCTGTTTGCATATGTTGCCGTGCTTCGCCATTACGCGGAAAAGCTCGTCGCTTGCGTCTTTTGGATGGCTGGTCATGAAGCGAATTCTGTCTATGCCTGTCTCTGCGACTGCCTCCAAAAGCTCGGGAAACCGGCCGCCTCCGTATGAGTTTACATTCTGCCCGAGAAGCATAATCTCGCGGTAGCCCGAGTCTATCAGCCGCTTGACTTCATCTATGATTTCACTTTGTTTTCTGCTGCGCTCTCGTCCTCGAACGTAAGGTACTATGCAGTATGTGCAGAAATTATTGCAGCCCTGCATGATGCTGACGCTGGCGAGAGGCGGGGAAGAACGGTGGATCGGAACGTCTTCTATTATCGTTTGCTCCTGCGCCAGATCCATATTGCGTTTTTTCAATATCAGCGTGGTGTAAAGCATTTCGGGCAGACGGTGCATAGCGCCTGTACCAAATACTATTTTGACAAAGGGGAAAGTGTCGTACAGCTTTTTGGCGACTTCCTCCTGCTGCATCATACAGCCGCATACGGCGACGACAAGCGATTTGTTTTTGGCGCAGCGGCGCTTCAGCGCGCCTACATTGCCGAATACACGTTTTTCTGCGTTGTCGCGCACGCAGCATGTATTGAATAGTATTAAGTCAGGCTCGCCATCCTCGCAGCGGGCGTAGCCCAGCTCTTCTAAAATGCCTGCGAGTTTTTCGGAATCATGCACGTTCATCTGACATCCGTATGTCTCTATTTGATAAGTTAAGTTGTTCTCACGTATATATTGCTCTAAAGATATGTTGTTCAAAATTTGAAGCTTCTCCGATTTATTATAGATGCGGCGCGATATAATTAATTAACTATCCGCATTTCTTTTATACATTATATAGCATATCTGCATCATTATCAAGCTTGGCTTGCGCTCTGCGGGAGAGGGGATTGGGAAATCCCGGGCGGGGGAAAAATAAACGCAGATTTTTTGAAAAAAATCCGTTTTTTTTAAAAAAATGTATTGACAAAATTATCGGAGTAAAGTATACTAATATTCGTCGCTGACACGGCGGCTCGGGGGTGCGCCGGGGTGTGGCGCAGTTTGGTAGCGCACGTGCTTTGGGAGCATGGGGCCGAAGGTTCGAATCCTTTCACCCCGACCATTAATCTGGCCCCTTGGTCAAGTGGTTAAGACACCGCCCTTTCACGGCGGTAACAGGAGTTCGAGTCTCCTAGGGGTCACCAAGTCGGGAGCATAGCTCAGCTGGGAGAGCACCTGCCTTACAAGCAGGGGGTCATTGGTTCGAGCCCAATTGTTCCCACCATTGCAAGTCACCTTTTCGAAGGTGACTTTTTTTATTCTCCAATTTGACTTCTTTCAATATCGTGTTAAAATCTATTAAGGAGGACAGGCTATGATTAGTAAAGTTTTGCGCACTATCAAAGAGAACAACCTGATACGCCCCGGGGAAACCATCGGCGTTGCTCTATCCGGCGGCGCGGACAGCGTCTCTCTGGCGCACATACTCGCCGCTTTGCGTCATTCTTTGGGAATCAGAGTTGTATTGCTGCATTTTGAGCACGGCATCCGAGGGGATGCTTCAATCTCCGACATGAAATTCTGCCGCAGGTTCGCCGAGCGGCTCGGTCTGGAGCTTGCGGTAGAACGCGCGAACGTCCCGAAGCTCCGCGAAACGGGAGAGAGCATAGAGATGGCCGCTCGCAGGCTGCGCTATGATTTTTTCTCCAGAGTGAACGCCGACAAAATCGCGCTCGGTCATCATAGAGACGACCTCTGCGAGACCATGATAATGAACCTGACGAGAGGCACCGGGATCTCCGGACTTTCCGGAATCCGATATATGCGCGACGGCAGATACATTCGCCCTCTCCTCGACGTGACAAAAAAAGAGATACTCGCATACTGCACGGCTAATTCCCTCCCTTACGTCACAGACGAGACCAACTCAGACTCCGCCTACACCCGCAATCTGATACGCAAGGACGTCATGCCCGCGCTCCAAAGCATAAACCCCGCTCTGCCCGAAGCCATGGCGCGCACCGCCCGCCTCGCCCGCAGAGATGACGACGCGCTCGTTCAAATAGCGCTGAGCACGCTTTACGATATATCCCAAACCACCATACGCGGCTCGGAAATTAATCTCGAACACTTCAACTCGCTTCATCCCGCGCTGAAAACGCGGATAATAATGCACATAGCGAACGCAAGAGATCTGGAGCTGACACACATAGAGGAAATAATTGATATGGCGGAACGCGGCCGCCACGGAGCCGCTAAAAACATCCCCGGCCGGATTTACGCACAGATAAGCTACGATTCTCTCGTGCTGCGTCAGGTTAAAGAAGGCGCTTTCGGAATGCCGGGCAGTCTGACTTTTACCCCATGCTCACTGCCGAACGAATTCCCCGAGCCTGATGAAAAGACACAATACCTGTCCGCTTCGGCAGTGCAGGACACGGAGCTTCGGACTAAACGTCAGGGAGATACTTTCCGTCCCTTCGGCGCACCCGGTTCTAAAAAGCTGACACGATTTATGACAGACCGCAAAATACCGGCCGAGCTAAGAGACTCCATCCCCCTCCTCGCGCACGGAAGCGAAGTGCTCTGGGTCATAGGCTATGCCGTAGGCGAAAGCGCGAGGGCAAGCAGCGGCGATTGCGTCTGCGCGGAATACAGACGCGAAACAGACGTATAGTTTAACTTTTATTTTACACAAGCCGGGCTTTGTTTTTAACAGACTTATAATAAAATATAATTACTTGTGAGGTAAACGACATTGCAGAAACTCTACGGAGTAATAGACATCGGATCAAACACAATCAGATTAGTGCTGTACAAGCTGAAAGGCGGGGTTCTCCTGCCTATGCTGAACAAAAAGGTCGCGGCGGGCTTGGCGGCTTATATAGAAAAAGACGGGCACATGACTCGCAAAGGCATAGAAAAAACAGTCGAAGTGCTGTATGAATTCTCTCAGGCTCTCGACAACGTAAATGCCGAGGCGGTATACGCTTTCGCTACGGCGTCTCTTCGGAACATAACCAATTCCAAAGAGGTCGTCGCGGAGGTCTCCGACAGATCCGGCTTTGACATCCGCGTACTCTCCGGCGACGAAGAAGCGACTTTCGACTTTTACGGCGCGACGAGAATCACGGGAGAGCCTGACGGTTTTATCGCAGATATAGGCGGCGGAAGCACGGAGCTTGTATTTTATAACGAGAAGGAAATTGTATTCTCTCAATCTCTCCCCATCGGCTCGCTGAACTCATACAACAATTTTGTCAGCGATATAATCCCCACGCACGATGAGCTGGAGAAAATAGAAAACACCGTCTCGAGTCAGCTCTCCAATCTGCGCCTGCCCAAATGTCCCGTGAAAAGCGACAAGATACTCACCGTCGGCGGGAGCTCCCGCGCAGCGCAGAAGCTGCTCTCGGGGCTTTTCGACGAAGTTCAGCTCAGCGCTTATCACCCCAGATGCCTGGACAGGGTTTTTGCCCTGCTCACAAGCAACCGTAAAAAACTTACTAAAGAAATACTGCGCAGCACGCCCGAGAGAATCCACACCCTGCTCCCCGGAATGGCCGTTCTCTCTGCTATATGCCGAAAATTTGAATGTGAGAGCATAATTACCAGCTCATACGGCGTTCGCGAAGGATTTTTATATCACACATTAAAAGAAAACGGAGTATTAAAATAAAGTGTTTTGCGGACAGTTTAATAAAACTGTCCCTATATTATATAGCGAAAACTATAGTAAAAAATTCAATAATTTGGTATTATATTGTTATAAGGAATAAAACATATAGCTTTTCAATAAGGGGCGCTGCCCCGTCATTCAACAAGTGAACAAGGGGCGAAGCCTCTTAGGATTCAGCGGCGTATTGTACCTACGCTGAAGCCTTAGATGGAACACGACGCCTGCAATCTGTTCACGGTTAAAAGTGCCAAATAAATCGGCTCGGTTTTCTCTGCAACTGAAAGGGGTTTTATGAAATGAACAAGAAACTGTATCTCGAAGGATTTACGCAAAACCGCGAGCTATCCTGGCTTAGATTCAACGACCGCGTGCTCTCCGAGGCAGCAGACGACAGCGTACCTCTTATAGAGAGGCTGAAATTCACGTCTATTTTCAGCAGTAATCTGGACGAATTTTTCATGGTGCGCGTTGGCAGTCTTTACGACATGTACCAAGTCAAAGCAGATGCAGTGGATTCGCGCTCCGGCATGACGCCGGAAGAGCAGCTCAGTGCAATATACAATCAAGTCCACAAGCTCATTCCTAAGCATGAAAAGATTTTTTCCGACGTAGAAAAACTCCTTCGTCAGCATGGGATATACTGTCTGCGCTATGCCGAGCTGGAATCCCCGGAGAAAAAGTTTGTAAAAGAATTCTATCAGAACAATATACTTCCCATATTGAGCCCGCAGATAATCGACACTCTGCATCCTTTCGCACATATCCCTAACAAGCAGATATACATAGCCGCACAGCTCACGCACGAAGGCAAGACCTTGATAGGGCTGATACCCGTCCCTACCGTCCTGCCCGACGTGGTATACCTGCCCGGCGCCGAGATACGCTACATCCGCATAGAAGATATCATACTTCACTTCGTAGAAAGTATATTCAGCATGTACAAGGTCAAAGAAAGCGTAGCTCTCTGCGTCACGCGAAACGCGGATATAAGCCCGCAGGACGAAGCCTTTGACATTGAGGACGATTTCCGCAAAAAAATGCGCAAGGTTTTGAGCAAGCGCAAACGTCTCGCCGTCGTTCGTTTAGAGCTTTCCGGCAGTATTTCAAACGACCTGCGCGACAGCCTTTGCGACAGGCTCGCCATAAAGCCGTCTCAAATATTCGTCACCTCCGCTCCGCTCAAGCTCAAATACGTTTTTGCACTTGAGGGAAAGCTAAACAGCGCGCAGCAGTCCGCTCTGTTATACGAGCCCTTCACGCCGCAGCCCTCTCCTAATTTAAATCTGAACAGGAGCATAATGAAACAGGTCGACGAAGGCGACGTCCTGCTCGGATATCCTTACGAAAGCATGGACGGCTTCCTCCAAATGATTAAAGAAGCCGCAGACGATCCGGAAGTAATTTCTATAAAAATATCCATATACCGCATGGCGAGCCAGACCAAGATTGTCGACTATCTCTGCGCCGCCGCAGAAAACGGCAAGGACGTATCTTGTCTCATAGAGCTGCGCGCGAGATTTGACGAACAAAACAACATAGACTGGTCTGAAAAGCTGGAGGAAGCGGGCTGCACAATAATTTACGGCTTCGAGGACTTTAAAGTACACTCCAAGGTCTGCCTCATAACCGCAAGGCGCGGCGATAAAGTCCGTTACTACACACAAATCGGCACGGGCAACTACAATGAAAAGACAGCCAAACAGTACACCGACCTTTGCCTCCTGACCGCCAATCAGGAGATAGGTCTGGACGCGCACGAATTCTTCAAAAACATGGCGATAGGCAATCTTGAGGGGCAATATAATCGGCTGATAGTCGCGCCTACAAGCTTAAAACAGACAGTCATGAAGCTCATAGACGAACAGATAGAATTGGGTCGGCACGGTCAGATTACGGTTAAGATTAACTCCTTCACCGACGTAGACCTGCTTCAAAAGCTGCATGAAGCAAGCGCGGCCGGCGTCCAAATCCGTATGATCATCCGGGGCATATGCTGCCTGCTGCCCGGCATACCCAAAAAGACAGAAAACATTTTCATAACGAGCATCGTCGGACGTTTTCTGGAGCATTCGCGCGTATACATATTCGGCAAAGACGAAAACGAAAAAATGTACATAAGCTCCGCCGACTTTATGACGCGCAACACGGATAGGCGTGTAGAGGTCGGCTGCCCGATACTCGATCCTAATATCCGCAGTCGTATAAATTCGCTGATAGACCTTCAGCTGCGCGACAACGTAAAAGCGCGCATACTGACGAGCAACGGAACATACATCAAAAAACCCGCCAGCTCTGCTCATATCTGCGCGCAGGAGGAGCGCATGAAAATGGCGGCCAAGGCGGCAGCCGAAAGATCCGACGAGCTGGAAGAGGCGAAAGAAACAAAGCGCCGCAGAGGCATATTGGGGATATTCCGCAAAAAATAAGTTCGTCGGCTTTTTGTATAGCATACTGAAAGAGGCGCGGCCGCGTCTCTTTTTACTTTCATGCGCATACATCCGTTTCCCTTCTTTTTTTACATAAAGTGCAAAGTAAAGCTTTTAAATCTCACTAAGTTATGCTATAATCATAAACAGATTTGACCGGAGGATGTTTATTATGGGTGTAATGGACAAGGACATTCAAAAAGTATTATATACTAACGAACAAATTAAGCAGCGTGTAAATGAAATTGCAGCTCAGCTTCGTATAGACTACAGCGAAAAAGATCCTGTGGTCGTATGCGTATTGAACGGCGCTGTGGTTTTTTACATTGATCTGATGATGGCGCTGGAAATACCTCTTTCGATGGACTTCATACGCATATCCAGCTATGGCAACTCTACCAGTTCTTCCGGCTCTGTGCGCATACTTTACGATCTGGAGGTAGATATAGCAGGCCGCGACGTACTCATAGTAGAAGATATAATCGACTCTGGACGCACGCTTTATATGCTGACCAATCTTCTCAAAAACCGCGGTGCGAATTCTGTCAAATGCTGCTGTCTCCTGGATAAAAAAGACAGGCGCGAGGTTCCGCTCCAGGCTGATTATGTCGGCTTTGACATACCTGATGAATTTGTCGTCGGATATGGTTTGGATTATTCTAAAATGTATCGCAATCTGCCGTACATCGGCACTTTAAAACCTGAAATATACGAAAAAGACATTGAGGATACAAAGTAATTCCATCTTGAGGATTTACGAATATAACTTTTGCTTTTTTCTTAAATTATAATATAGCGCGTAAAAACGCTTTAACGACGTTTACACACAAATTCCTTATAAATTGCTAGTAGATATGCTACAATGCTATACTGATATAGACTATTAGGAGGACTTGATACTTGAAAAAACTTTTGCGTGGTCCGCTCATATATATTCTGCTTATATTGGCGATCGTCGCGATAGCAAGCTCTTTCGGCAACTGGCAGAGTACTGACTCTAAAGATCTGACATATACCGAATTCTTGGATAAAATAAGCAACGGCGAAGTTCAATCCGTCTCAATCATGGCGAACGACGGATATATTCTGAGCAAAAACACAATGTACAGCGAAAAGGACTTCCCCGAAAAATACGACTACAAGGTTTACATCCCGTCTATCAACCAGTTGAACATAGATCTGCGTGAGATAACGGGAGCGTCAAGCATAAAAGAACTTGGCTTCTCGCTCAACTATATAGCGCAGCCCGAGGTTTCGATATTTGTACAGCTTCTTCCATATCTGATCCCCATAGCTCTGCTCGCGGTCATGTGGTTCTTCATGATGCGTCAGGCGCAGGGCGGCGGCAAAGGCACTATGAATTTCGCCAAAAGCAAGGCTAAAATGACGATGGGCGACCAAACAGGCAAGACGTTCGCAGACGTAGCCGGAGCAGACGAGGAAAAAGAGGAACTCAAAGAAATCGTTGATTTTCTCAAAAATCCGAAACGATTCGTACAATACGGCGCGAGAATACCCAAAGGCGTGCTTCTCGTCGGCCCTCCCGGCGGCGGTAAAACACTGCTGGCGAAGGCGGTCGCCGGAGAAGCGGGCGTTCCGTTCTTCAGCATATCCGGCTCTGACTTCGTAGAGATGTTCGTAGGCGTGGGCGCATCCCGCGTACGCGATCTTTTCGACAGCGCGAAAAAGAACTCCCCCTGCATCATCTTCATAGACGAGATCGACGCGGTGGGCCGTCAGCGCGGCGCAGGTCTGGGCGGCGGTCATGACGAACGCGAACAGACTTTGAACCAGCTGCTCATAGAGATGGACGGCTTCCAGACGAACGAAGGCATAATCGTTATCGCGGCGACAAACCGCGTAGACATACTCGACCCGGCTCTCCTCCGCGCAGGCAGATTCGACCGCAAGGTTGTAGTTAACTATCCTGACGTAAAAGGCAGAGAGGAAATTCTCAAAGTACACGCCCGCGGAAAGCCTCTGGCTCCTGACATAGACCTCAAAACTCTTGCGAAGATGACGCCGGGCTTCATCGGCGCGGATCTCGAAAATGTTCTGAACGAGGCCGCTATACTCGCAGCCCGCGGCAGCAAGAAAGAAATCGGCATGAAGGAGATAGAAGAAGCTATCACCAGAGTCATCGCCGGCCCTGAGAAGAAGAGCCATGTAATCACGGAAAACGACAAGCGCTGCACGGCATACCACGAAGTAGGTCACGCTATATGCGCTAAGGTTCTCCCGGGATGCGATCCTGTTCACGAAATTTCTATCATACCGCGCGGCATGGCGGCGGGCTATACGCTCACTCTCCCCGAAAAGGACGATCAGCACCTCTTCAAGAGCAAAATGCTCGATCAGATCGTAATGATGCTCGGCGGACGCGCAGCGGAGCAAATCGTGCTCGGAGACATCTCCACCGGCGCTTCCAACGACATACAGCGGGCGACGGAAACCGCGCGCGGCATGGTCGTCAAATACGGCATGAGCGACGTCATCGGTCCCGTATTCCACGGCGGAGATCAGGAAGTATTCCTCGGTAAAGAATTGGTAACGAGCAACACATGCAGCGAGCAGGTGGCGGCGCAAATAGACAACGAAGTAAAACGCATACTCACTTCTGCTTATACAAAAGCTCAGGCTATCCTGCGTAATCATATCGAGCAGCTGCACTCAGTCGCCAAGGAGCTTATCATAAGCGAAAAGCTCACAGGAGCGCAGTTCGAGGCAATTTTCGAAGGGACTTACGGAGAATACAGCTACACTTTCAAAGACAACACTGACGTCGTAAATCCTGATTCCATAGCCAGAAAATCTTCTATGGATTTGAAAATAGACTCGGAAAACGACAGTCATAACGACACTGAAGATTAAGACAGCATACAAAAAACGAGGTGAAAACCTCGTTTTTTATTGTCCGGATTAATAATCTGTATTTAACACACTTGAAAAATACGAATCTATATTGTATACTTATTTGTATGATTTATCCAAATCTAAATGTTTTATTTATATAAGGAGAAGCGAAATGCATAAAATAGGTTTGCAGTATGAGACGACGCTTACTGTAAATGAACAGCACACGGCAAAAACAATGGGCAGCGGTGAGCTGGATGTGTTTTCCACACCCACGATGGTTGCACTCATGGAAGAGGCTGCGTGGCGCTGCGCCGCGCCTGCGCTCGAGGAAGGACAGGGGACTGTCGGCACTTCAATGAACGTACAGCACATAAGCTCCACACCCGTCGGTATGAAAGTCAAAGCAAAAGCGATTATCGTCGAGGTAAACGGGCGCGAGCTGGTGTTCTCTATCGAAGCACACGATGAAAAAAATCTCATCGGAAAAGCTCTGCACACGAGAGTAATAATTGACAACGACAAATTCTTAGCGAAAACACAGTCTAAATTGAGTAAATAATGATAGATCTTCATATGCACTCTACTAAGTCCGACGGTATGCTGGAGCCATCCATGCTCGCGCTGGCTCTTTACAACGCAGATATATCCTGGGCGGCTCTGGCAGATCACGATACCGTCGCCGGGCAGGATGAATTCATGCGGAGCTGCCGTGCTTTAGGGATATTCTGCATCACCGGAGTGGAGCTCAGCCTTGAATATGAACGCGAGCTTCACATGCTCGTGTACGGTTACGATCCTAAAAACGAAGCGTTCTGTCGGGCGCTTGACGAAATGAGTGAAGCGCGAGTCTTGCGCGCTCTGCAGATATGCGAGCTGCTCAACAGAGCAGGCGTTCCCATAGACTATGATGAAGTCGTAAAACACACAAACGGAATCGTCGCCAGACCTCATATTGCAGCTGAGATAGTCCGTTTGGGCTATGCCAAAGATATGCCGGACGCATTCAACAAATATCTCACGCCGGGTCGGCCGACATATGTACAGCGCAAGCGCCTGACGCCGGAGCGCGCTATAAAGCTCGCGCATGACGCCGGCGGCTATGCCGTGCTCGCGCATCCCGGACTGCTGAAAGGCGGCGCAGAGGAAGCGACGCGCGTCGCAATGACTCTCCGGAAAAAATACGGTCTGGACGGAATAGAAGCATTTTATCCGTCTCACAGCGACGAAGATGTGCAGTACTACTGTATGCTGGCGCATAAGCTCGGTATGTTCGTAACCAAAGGCAGCGATTTCCATGGAGACGACGATAAACACTCGCCCCTCGGCCAAGACGGGCGAATAAACGAATTTTTAGCAAAGAGTATCACCAAGCTCTTTAAACAAGACAATCTGACATAACATGGCGACGGTATGCGGTTCCTTTTTTGCCGCATGCCGTCATTTTGCGCTTGATGTAACGCCTCTTTTGTGCTATCATATTTTAAGAGGTTTAAAAGTACGTTGATTTCAAAATGAAAGAGAGTATTAATTAAATGAGATCTGAACAGTCTGAAATTAAAATTTTTGCCGGAAGCACAGGTATGGCATTTGCCAAAAGAATGTGCAAATACCTCGGCGCTGAATTAGGCAAGTCCGAGGCTATTCTTTTTTCTGACGGTAACATTTACGTGCGTATTTTAGAAACAGTACGCGACAGAGATGTTTTTGTCGTACAACCCATAGGTCTCGACCCTAACAACGAACTCGTGGAGATTCTCTTCTGGATGGACGCGTTTAAACGCGCCAGCGCGCATACCGTAACTGCGATTATCCCTTATTTCGGCTACGCCAAAGGCGACAAGAAGGACGAACCGCGCATTCCCATACGCGCGCGGGTATGCGCCGAATGTATTGAACTGGCAGGCGCCGATAGAGTTATCACTATGGATCTGCACAGCGCTCAGGTGCAGGGCTTCTTCAAGCGTCCGACAGACCACCTTCTCTCCATGCCCATTTTATGTGAATACGTCCGCGGTCTGGATCTATTCGGAGACGATTTCGTAGTCGTATCCCCCGACGCCGGCTTTGCAAAAGAAGCGCGTAAATTCGCAGACTACCTCGGGAAAAACGTCGCAATCGGCGATAAAACGAGAACGGGACACGACGAGAACGCGCATATCATGGAGCTTATCGGCGATGTAAAAGATAAAAACTGCATGATCGTCGACGACTTTTCCATTTCCGGCGGTACGCTGGTAGACATCGCCAACGTACTCAAAGCCAAAGGTGCAAAACGCATAATTGCAGTCCTGGCTCACAACATGCTGCGCGACGCAGGCGTTAAAAAAATAGAGGACAGCCCTATCGAAATGGTCATCTCCACCGATACGGTCGATAATCCTTATATTCTGAAGAGTAAAAAAATGATTACAATTTCCGCAGCGCCTCTCTTTGCCGAGGCTGTACTAAGAATACATGAGGGCGTATCTGTGAGCACATTGTTTAAAGCAGTGCCCGCTTCTCTCATGTCTGACGACATTATCTAAACTAGGGAGCCGGCCTTGGGAACCGGCTTGGCGGAAGGCGACTTCCGCTTTTTTATTTTTTAATCACACTAAAAAGGCGCGGATTAATCCGCGCCCAGTTTTTCGTATTTTTATCAGACTCAGAAATTAATCTTCGTCTACAATATCGTCCAGAAGAGAATCCAAATCCGCATCGGCAGCTTTTATATTCTTCGCCGCCTTAGAATAATCGCTCTTTCTCTGTTCGCCGCGATGTTTCACGCGGTGCGCCTCCGGCTCGTCCGACAATTCCGCCGGCTCTTTCTCAGTCGCCGGAGCATGTTCAATCATGTAATCTTCAGTTGTAATGTCGGGAACTTCTATCGTAAATATACGCTCGACTTCCAGCTGCATATCGGATATTTTCGCCATGAGCCCCTGCTTGATCTCGTCAGCGTAAAGCTGAGCCTGAGCCGAAGCTGCTTCGAGCTGCGCTTTCTTCGCGCGGTTTCTCTCGACGATGGCGTATTGTTCAGCTTCTGCTTTCATACGCAGATTCTCCGCCTTTTCTCTTGCATCCGTGAGCATCTTTTCCGCTCTGCTTCTGGCCTCGGCGACGATATTTGTAGCTTTTTCGTTCGCTTCGTCCAGAACCTGAGACGCCGCCTGCTGAGCGACGATGAGCGCTTTGGCTATGTCATCCTGTCGGCGTGCCAAATCACGCTCTCTGGACGCGGAGCTGCTCCTCGAAGCAGGCGCGCCGGAACTGACGCTGCCGGATCGAGATTCATATATCTCAAGGGCTTGTTCAACTTCTTCGAGAAAAGCGTCTACCTGCTCTGTGTCATAGCCTCTTTTTGCCTGATCGAAAGATACCTTCCTAACATCTTCTGCTTTTATTGCCATATTCAAACCTCGCTATTTGGATTTTTTCAGAAGTCTAATGCATCGGACTTGCTGTTGTCCGTCTCCTTTATCATCGACTGTATATCAATGTTTGAAGGCGCCACAACAAAAATATTACGGGCAGCCTTGCGGATTTCGCCATTAAGCGCGTAAACCGCTCCGCTGACAAAATCCAAAGCACGCTGAGCCTCAGCTTTGTCCATATCGTCGAGATTGATGACTGTAGGCTTTTTGACAAGGAGGTTATCTACCACAGCGCGAGTCTCGGCGTAAACATCCGGCTTGAAAATTATCATCGTCATATCTTTAGTACGTACAGAACCGGTCTTCATATCGTATACATTGTTAGAAGCTCCTCTGCGATTGGACGCAGTCATCTCCGGCTCGTCTTCCTCTTCGAAATCATCGTAGGATTCTTCATTTTCATAACCCTCGTCGTTATAATCATCCATGTATGCCGTTTCGTCTTCAAACTCTGTAGGTCTGGAGTTGCCCAATTTATCCTGTACCTTCTTAAATATGCCCGCCATTTTTACCCGTTCCTCCGTTATTTTCCGTTATTTATTGTCTTTTTCCAAATATCGCAGAGCCGACTCTAACCATAGTCGCGCCTTCTTCTATAGCTATTTCGTAATCCCCTGACATACCCATAGACAGCGTATCCCAATCGCGTCCACGAGCGCGGTATTCATCGAAGATTTTTTTCATTCGGGAAAAAACAGGACGCACCTGCTCCGCATCTTCAGCGAAAGGCGCCACAGTCATTAATCCGCGTATTTCCACGCGGTCAAGTCGGTCAATTTCCAAAAGAAAGCCGTCCAGCTCAGATTCGGTAAGACCTGCTTTTTGCTCTTCTCCCGCTATGCTCAGCTCAATGAGGCATTTGATCTTTGTATCGTCTCTTTCGCAAAGCCGCTGCATTTCTTTCGCAGTCGAAAGAGTACAAAGAGAGTGTACTAGCTCTACTCTATCTATTATATACTTTACTTTGTTCTTTTGCAACTGCCCGATTATGTCCCATCGTATTTTTTTATCAAAATTCACAACTTTCTGGTTGAATTCCTGCACTCTGTTCTCGCCGAAGCGAGTCTGACCCGCGTCTACCGCTTGTTTGATAATATCGCTCGAATATGTCTTAGAAACTGCTATTAAGGTAATATCTTCGGGTTTTCTGCCCGCTTTTCTCGCCGCTCTGGCTATGTTATCTTTTACCTCAGCTAAATTTTCAGCTATACTCATGCTTTGTCCTCGCTTATGTTAAAAATATGTAAATTGATTATTAGCCCGTGATAGTTATCTCCGTCTTTCGAACGCTCATGAGATCGCCTATCGCTTGAGAAAACGACAGATAATACAGATATTTCCCGCCTTCTCTCCGGCTGCCCGTTACCGTCGCTATATACGGCGAGCCTTCTCCGACGTTGAAGCTCACTCGGTAAGATTGACCGTCCGTAATTTCGGTAAGCTGCCTGTCTGACATAACTATTGCGTACCACTCATTTTCTTTTACCAGGCGATACAACGGTCTGCCCGAAGCTGTAAGCCGGAGCCCTACCTTCCCTGCCAAAGCATCTTCTATGTCGGACACACTCAAGCTTGTCAAATTCCCGGGCGTCATATAGCTCTCCGCTCCGTCAAAATAAAACGACACCAATCCGTCGTCCTGAGCGGTTATCACCGTACGGCTGTCGTCTATTTTGGATTGAAGCTGTTCCTTCTGGTCATACAGCGCCTGAAGCTCTTCGTCCGCCTTCACCAACGTCTCGCGGTATTTTTCCCGCTCATTCATAAGATCATTGAGCTCTCTCTGCTGCACCGTGAGGTCTCCGGTTCCTTCTGCAATTTCGCTCTCTTTGGCGGCTATTTTTTCATTGAGCTGCTGCAGACCTGCGTTCGTCGCCGTCTGGCGCAGAGATTCATCCTGCTTGTTTGTTATTTTCTGTTCAAGAGCGCGAAGCTCTTTTTCTACATAGTCGCTGTAATCGGCAGAATACGCCACTGCAATCTCATCTCCCGCCGATACTCTCTGCCCTTCTTTCGCCGAAAATTGCGATTTAGAGTAATTCTGCGCCTGATAGAGCTGCTCGCTTCTCACTATGACCGCCTCCGACTTGAGAGAAAAACCCTCCTGAGGGCGCGTATATGAAAATCCGTCGAGGTAATAATACGCCCCTGCGCCCAGCGCCAGCAGACAAACCAACGCTATCACAACATACAGCCATCTATGCCGCCTTCTCCGTCTGTGCTGTATATATGGCATATTTTTAAATACCTCCCGAATTCATCAAATATTTTCCTGTACTATATATTCCATTATTTTTCCCGCGAGAGGCGCCGCATATTTGCTGCCGAAGCCCGCGCCCTCTCCGATAACCGCTATCGCATACGGCTGTTCCTCTGAATCTATGAATCCTGCGAACCAACTGTGGTTCTTAACCTCGCCGTCTTCTGAATATTCCGCCGTACCCGTCTTGCCGTACATTGTAGCATTGTCTATGTCGGCGGAAGAGCCCGTCCCCGAGGTTATAACCCTGCGCATATATTCTTTCAGCGTCTGCGCCGTAGACGAATCAGTAACCTGCTTGTACACGCTCGGAGAAACCGCGGTGGAACCGTCCTGCGACTGAAGCATCAGAGGCGTCATCATATTGCCTCCGTTGGCCACCGCGCCTGCGATCATGCAGACGTGCATAGGCGTAACGAGATCCTTATACTGACCTATGCCTGCCCAGGCAAGGTCTCCCTCGCTCCTCGACAGCTCAAAGCTGCTCTTGTACAGCACTACGTCGCTGAAGTTAAACTCATCGTTAAACGCGAAATCCGCAACCGCAGATCTGAGATTTGCACCGCCAATCTCCTGAGTCAGCTTTGCAAAATAACAGTTGCAGGAGTTTTCAAACGCTTCTTCTAGATCTTGTGTGCCATGCTCAGAGACGCAGGTCACTCTCTGACCGTCTATTATCTCCAGCCCCGTACATTCGTACTCTATATCTATGCCCTGCTCTATAGCCGCCGCCGCGGTGACTATCTTCATTACAGAGCCGGGAGGGTATCTGCCCATTGTCGCACGATCTACGAGACTCGTACCCGTCGGCTCTTCGTCCTGAAGCGTCTCCGGATCAAAGGTGGGTATTGATACGCTCGCCAGAATCTCGCCCGTTTTGTAGTTCATTACGACAACGCTGCCCGTCCGGTCGTCCAGCTGTCTGTATATGTATTTGCTCAGTTTCGAGCTTACGGTGAGCTTTATATCCTGCTTGTCCGTATAGAGCTGACGCAGGAATATAGTCTCCGCTCCTACAGATTTGCCATACACATCGCCTACGACATGGCTCAAAGCCCTTCTCGTGCTTTCGGAGTCATTGTAAACTCGCGTATCGCCGTCCGACGCAGCGAGCAGTACGCCGTCTCTGTCGTATATGCTGCCCGCCGAGGCTATGTCCCTCGTCTGCTTAGTACGCGGGTTTGCAGTGGAGACCGTCCATTTTCCGCCGTATGTGACCACCGAATACCCCAGATATACCATAGTGAGCACAAAGAGCAGTATAAATATCCACATGGAGAAACGCATATTGCGCTTCAGCTTTTGTTTCATCTCTCTCCCTTTCTAATACGCATTGTATCACACCACAGACGCGGAAATCGTCGTACCGTCAGAGTATCTGACCGCCCATCATCTCTATTTCCGCCTCGTCCGCCTGCCCGTTCTTTATCGCGACGCCCTGAATTATTCCCATCTGCATCAGGCTCACGACCATAGATGAGCCGCCGTAGCTTACGAAGGGCAGCGTGATTCCCGTGAGCGGAATGAGCTTAATTACGCCGCCTATTATGATAAAGCTTTGCAGCGCAAGCATTACTGTCGCGCCGAAAACGAGCAGCGCGTCAAACGTAGAACGCGCGTTTATTCCTATAAGTATACCGCGGACTATAAGCACGAGATAGAATACGACTATCATAATTCCGATTATTATGCCGAACTCCTCGCCGATAACCGCGAAAATATAGTCCGTCTGCGCCGCCGGTATGACCTCCGGCATACCCTGGCCTAGTCCTACGCCGAAAAGCCCGCCGGACGCCAGAGCTATGAGCCCTTGAACTATCTGATAGCCTTGATCCTGATATACGCTCCACGGATCGCGCCAGACCTGCACTCTCGTGCGGACGTGACTGAAAAGCTTATAGCTCCCCACAGCGCCGACAGCCAGCACGCCCAATCCCCCCAGGGTCATGAGCTTCCGTCCCGTAGCCGCGTAAAACATCAGCAGGAACGTCCCCGCGAAGAGCAAGCCGGCGCCCAAGTCCTTCGCCGCTACGAGTATGATAACACATCCTGCCGTAAAGCATAGATACGGTATAAACGCACGAAGATTGTGTCTCGTGGACAAAAAGTACGCAGATATTACTATAAACAGCACCTTGCAAAGCTCGCTGGGCTGTACGGTTATGCCGCCTATCGACAGCCAGTTGCGCGCTCCGCCGACTACTCTGCCCAGCACGAGCGTGCTCGCGAGCAAACCTAATGTGAGCAGCATGAATATCCAGTTAAATCTGCCGAAGTCCTTCGTACTTCTTATGAATTTTATAACTATCAGCATAACCAGAGAGCCGCCCAGCACCATAATAAACTGCCGCATAGCGTATGCCGTGTTTATGCGATAAAGTATTATCAAGCCTATAGCTATAAGAAAATAAGCTATATATAGCGTCAGCCTGTCAAAATGGCGGAACGCCTTGGAATACATAGACGCGCTGAACGCCATATAAAAACACACCAGCGCTCCGAACGGCAGCGCTATAAAGTCAAACTTCCCATCTGCTATCTCTCTCAGACTGAGCAGAGCAAACGCCGCGAGTATCATTATCACGAGCAGGACCATCATCGCCCGCGCACTTCTTCTCTTTAAAGTCATTCTGCCCTCCCGCTATTCGTCAGAGTCCTGATTTTCGCTTCCGTATTCTACCGGCTTTATCCGCCCTATCCCCGCGGACGCGCCTTTCAGTATCAGCGTACATTCTACGTCGCCGAACGAAAGCGTATCTCCGGAATACACCTGATGCTCCCGCGCAGCTCGTCTGCCGTTTATGCGCGTGGAGCCTTCGAGCGGAAGAAGCATAACGCGCCCGTCCTTGAGCCTGAGCATGGCGTGCGTCTTGGCCACGCTCTCGTCGTCTATTATAATATCAGATTTCGGCGAGCTGCCTATGACGTTCTCCGCCGCCACGCCTACTCGCACAATGTCGTCAAAATCCGCCACTTCCAGGCAGCCTATGTACTTTCCTACCTGACCCATAACATGCTTGCGCGCGCGAAATTCGCTTACAGATACTCCTATCAGAACTATCAGCATTAGCGCGACGATCACTATAAACGGATAACGCATTATCTGCGCCGCCGTGCTGTACAGATTTTCCATTGAATCCTCTTTTCCGCTTCGTTTATCGCTTTATGAGTTTTGGACGTATTACGTTTTCATAATACAGGACCAACTTGGAATACAAAAAGTCAAAAATTACAAAAACTACCTGCACCGCCGCTATAATAACCCAAAACGGCAGCCCCTGCGTCCACGCTCCGAACATCGTCGAGCCGGCGAGAAGATATACCGCTGCCATAAACACATTAAAATACAGCAGCTTTATTAAAAATGCTATGACTTTATCTCCGATATGCTCTATAAAGTATTTGCCTATGCCGTAATGCCCAAACAGCAGGATATACGGCAAAGCGGAGACGGGAGAGCCGGGCAGGAGTATCAGCGCGAGCAGACTGACGACCACGTATACCGCAAAGGCGCTCCCGGGCTTGCGCTCCACGAGCATCCCGCCGACAAATATGGAACTTAAAAAATAAAAACCTATCGTCCCCGTGGGCAGCAGGGCGGATAGGTATAGTACAATTATGCTCATCGCCGAAAACATGGCCACGAGGCTCACCTTATGCGCCGTGCTCAAGTTTCTTTGGTAGTATCTTTTCATATGTCCTTCGCTTCCCTTGTTTCTTTATCTCTATCTGCAATTACAGCACATGTTCAGACACATTGTAGCCGCGCATATGTCGCATATATCACAGCTGCCTGCGCCCTGATTCTGACCGTAAAATCCTCCGAATCCCTGGCCCATGTTGTTAGCGGAATTATACGCCTGGGCGTACTCTCTGTTGCTCGGATTCATGCTGCACGCTATGCCAAAATACTGACGCGCGGAATCCATATAGCCCCTGCGCATCATTATAACGCCCATCAGATAATTCCATTCAGCGTCGCGGTTTGTCATAGAGTTCAGTATGGACTGCGCGCCGTCTATATCTCCTCTGTTTATGCGATTGCGCACATCCTGATATTTAGGGTCGGTGCTGTATGAGCTGCCGTAAGTACCTGACGTATAGCCGCTGCTCGAGCCTCCGTTCTGCCGCATTTTTTGAATATCCGCATACGCTGCGTTTATTTCTTTGAGTTTCTCAGAGGCGAGATCTTTGAGATCATTATCCGCATATTTATCCGGATGATATTTCTTTACCAGCTCTCGATATGCTTTTTTTACCTCGTCATCAGACGCATTTCTGTCAACTCCTAAAACCTTATAGGGGTCCATCTAATATTCACCTTTCGTGCTCATATCTGTATTTTCAAAAAAAACCCGACAGAGAGGTGCAAAACGGTTTTTGTTCGACACGCAACTCCGCCCAGCCTTTTGATTTAATTTAGGCAGAGGCAGATTTTTACGTCTGCGCACTGCCTGCTTCTCCTAAAACGGCGTTCCCAGTCTTTCAAAACGCTTACTAAAAATGCCGATTCTGCAAAATTCAGTTTTTCTCCGCGCCATGTCTGCCCTGCTTGGGCATTCCTTCGCCGGAGAGTACGGCTTTGGTCGCGTGTGCGAGTCCGCCGTATATTATGTTGTCGAGTATAGTCTTGTGTTTCACAAAGGGCAGCGTCTCATACGCCTGCGCCATCATGTTGAGCGAGCTGTATAAATTATACTCCGCGCGCTCTTTTCCGGATTGCTTGTCCAATCCGTTGAGAATAAAGGGATTGTATCCGTTGCTTTCTTTGTCGCTGTCAATATCGTCGAATGCGTCTATAAGATACAGCCATCGTCCCAGATGATACCCTACGCGCTCAAACTCTGCGTTTCCCGTGCAGACTCCGCTGTTTCTGCATATCGCCGCAAGCAGCTTCGCGAAGCTGTCCGCCGCAATGTCTATCGAAGTCTCTCTCCTCGCCTCGAGAGCGAACTGTTCTTCAAGACTCCGCTCTACCTCCTGCGCCAAAGCAGGATACTTGGCGCACGCCTTTTTGTAATCTCTGCGTATGAGTCTAAACGCCGCTCCGCGCAGCTTCTTCCCGTCCGCCTTGTCGTCCAGCAGCTTGTGCGCCGCCAGCATGACGTTCACCGCCGCGGCATACTCCACCGCGCTTTCCGTCACCTCCGCGCGCTTTTTGAGCATACGCCCTGAGCATCTGCGCACTTCGACGGACGGCCTTTCCTCCGTCAGAGCGCCGAGCATTATATATAGAAAAGTGCAGTCGTATGTAAGCATACTTTTCGATATTTGAGAATACTTGCCAAGCTCTCTGCAAAGGCCGCAGTAATACCCCTGATATGCCCGAAGCTCTTTGACCTTCAGCTCGGTTTCATCTATTCTAATATAGCCAAACATAAAGCCTCCAAGCCGGTGTCACGCATACATTATAACATGGATTTGACTTCTATCCAGCCATTTCACGAAAATTTCACTGTAAAAAAGCGGGTTTATACAATTATTAAAGCGAATGCTGCGCGCTATATTCTGGCAAATATCATGCGCCCTGCCGAAGTCTGAAGCACGCTTGTCACCACGACATTCTGCATACTGCCTATGCTCTCGCGTCCATTTTCCACGACTATCATGGTTCCGTCCTCCAGGTAGGCTACGCCTTGCCCATGCTCCTTACCCTCTTTTATAATAGAGACTTTAATCTTCTCTCCGGGAATGAGCACCGGCTTAACCGCATTTGCCAAATCGTTTATATTGAACACCGGAACACCCTGCACCGCCGCGACCTTATTGAGATTGAAGTCGTTGGTCAGGACCTTGCCTCCGGTCTCCTTCGCCAGCTTGAGAAGCTTAAGATCGACCTCGGGCGTATCTTCGTAATCCTTATCCGTTATTTCCACGGGAATGCTCAGCTCCCTCTGCATCTGCGCTACTATATCCAAGCCGCGTCTGCCTTTGGAACGCTTGAGCGAATCGGCGCTGTCCGCGATATGCTGAAGCTCCCCGAGCACAAACTCCGGCACAACCACAGTGCCTTCTATTATTCCCGTTTTCAGCACGTCTACTATTCTGCCGTCTATTATCACCGACGTATCCAATATCTTCGCCCCGAAAAGCTTGTTGCGCTCCTTTTCCCGCTCTGCCGAAGTCGCCTTGCGCCTGAACGAGGATTCCTTCACTCCTGTACGCAGATTCACTATTATACCCGCGTTTTTAGAGCCGATGCGTATCCCCAGGAAGCCGCAGGCGAGGTACACTATAACCGTCAGAGGCAGCGATATAAACTTTAGAGGTATCATTCCTATAGCCCAGCTCAGCAGCGCAGCGATTATCAACCCTGCGATAAGCCCTGCTATCGCCCCGGCGACGACATACGCCGGAACCTTCGTCGCTTCATCCTCAATTTTAAGCAGTCCATTGTAAATCTTGTCAGAAATGCGTTTAGATAATAAAAAAATAATAATGCCTGTTACAAGACTGCTGGCTGCGTATATCGCAATGAGCAAGAGCGGCTGAATCGAAGCTTCGAGGTCTGTGCCTGTACTTCGCATTATCTCGAAAACAAGAGCCAAGAGACCCGGACCTACAGCCAGACCTATAAGCACCAGAAAAATTCTCAGCAGTACCTTCATATTCTCCTCCTTTTCTCAGTTTTTGAGCCGTAAATTGGATGAGTTTATGCTTAACTCTCAGCATAACGCAGCCAAATTTTGGCTCTAAATATATTATAACTCATTCCTGTAAATATGCTATGAATATTTGTGTGTTTTTGATTAATTTTTATGTCAAATCATGCAGTATTGCACAAAAAAAGACCGCTCCCGCAAAGGAGAGCGGCTTAAAATCTCAATATGCTGCATGTTGTGTTAAATAAATGAACCCGCCCCGTCGTTCAACAAGCGAACAAAGGGCGGGAGACATCTGTTCACGGTTATAATCATGTTTGATTCTCATTTTCATCATACAGCGTAACAAAACGCACCGCGTCCACCTGCCCGTATCCGCCGGTCACGTCATACCACGCCACTTGAGTTCCGTTAACACACGTGAGCAGCCCGCGCGATACGCTGGAGTTGAGCTGCTTTACCATTCCGTTCGCCATAAAGCGCACGCATACATTCTGGTTTTGAGTATATACTACAAAATCATCACCTGTATCGAAGTTGAGCACTCCCTCCGCTATAAGCTCGGGATCTTTATCGCCTGATATACTGTACAAGTCGTATGCACTGCCGTTGAAAACTGTGTAAAAAACCCTGTCGTCCCCCAGCTTGCAATAGCTGACCGCTTTGTCCAGCTTCACTTTCTCCGTTTCTCCGGTATCTGTATCTATCGTGCAAAGCTCGCTTGCATACCCGCCGGAGCCGGTTTTGTAAGGCAAAGCATATACTATTTTCCCGTCTCGCATATGCACGGGCGAGGGCGCTCCCGTCTCGTTGTCAAAAACGGCGAGACATACGCTTTCTCGTTTTTCTACGTCGTAGAGATACAGCTTATCCTTGGATTCTCCCGCCTGCTGAATAAACGCTATTCTCGTTCCTTCCGCAGACAACGTGGGGGCTCCGTACGCAAATGCTTTTATCACAAATTGCAAGCCTGTCTGACGATTTATCGCTGCTATCTCTCCGCCGCCGTTGGAGCTGGAATCTATATAGCAAATGTAATCTCCGCATATTATCGGCTGAAGTATATTGTCATACTTCATTTCATGAGCTATTTCCGTAGACTGCTTAGTTTCTGTATTATAATGCACAAGCACATCATAGTAAAATACGCCGTTGCGGATTGAAGTGGTGCTGAAGACTATGTCGCTGCCGCTTATGTACGGCTCGTTTATGTTGTTATACTCGCATATTATCTCGCTGTCGAGATGGCTGAGATCTTCAACGTCAGTATACGTATTGGCCGGGACGACCGAATTTACGTTTACCGTGGGCTGTTCCATCGCATCCCTGCCTCTGGCTATGGGGATAATGCAGAAAACCGTCAACAACACGATCGCCGCAAGAAGTATGCAGTCTATGATTACGCGAACCGTATGATTCGCAAGCACAGCTGCCAGCCCTGTCCTCGGCGCTTCCGCACCTCTCTTTTTGTGCAGATGCTCAAGGTGCTTTTTCCGCTTTTTCTCTTGTTTGAGCTTATTAAATATAGTATTCATTCCTCTTTTTTCTCGATGCGGCGAGATTCGAAATTATAAATATATCAAAAATCTCTTGTCCGCACCTTCTTTAGTGTAGTTCTATACATAGTTTAACAAAATCGAAAAAATCAATTTCAAAATGTAGAGAATGTTAACTCAGTGGGGGAGGTCGGCTCGTTGGAAAGTATTATAGCACATAAGTGGAGGGAATGCAAATGATATGTGGAGAAAAGACAAAGTATAAGAATCCTCGAGAAAAGAAACTGTAATAAACAAGGCCCGCCGAGAGACGTCTCTCAGCGGGCAAGCCCGTTTATTTTCCTGTTTTTAAATTGATAGATATGTTGCCGTCCTTATCTATCTCGAGATACATATTTCTTATGTATTTGTCATAGAACTGCTTTCTTTCCGATTCTGACATAAACACACGCGCAGACGTCATGGCTGTATTGAGCATATCATTTGTGTTCAGATGTACTCTATCTTTTATGTATTTGTTCAACTCTTTGATCAAAGCCGTTATTTTTATGTCATTGCTGTTGCCGGAATAGAATTCGTCTATATAACAGTAAAATATGCCGTTGCGGGCGAACAGCTCTTTAGTCGCCGTGCCGAATTTGCCATGCTCGACCATAAATATAAAACGCGCCTCCGGCAGAGCGGGCAGCAGAGAGCTGAAATCTGAATCACTGGATACTATAATAAAAGAATCGACGTGGTTTTTATAGCATTCCGTACATGTCCCCGCGACGAGACGTGTATCGACTAGCGATTTGTGATCCATAACCCGTTCTATCTCTATCCGCTCTACCGGTATATCAATATACGAGCTGAGTATCTTCCATGCGCTGGAAGTGTGAACGTCGTCGTAAAGCACAATTTTGGATATTTTATCCAGCTCGTCCGAATCGAGGTTGTCCAAGGTTGCGCACAATCTGTACGGGTCTGAGTTTTCACAGTCTACCATAACGACGGTGTTCACGCTGTCATAGAGAAAATCATAAATGCCGCCCTTTGTGGAATCTTTCACATCAGAGACCTTGCTGAAATCGGTAAATCTGTCTCCGTTCCATTCGTAAAGCAGAACCACGAAGCGTTTGTCCGTGTAGAATATATTTCCTTCGTCTTTCGGCTGCCAATTCATATAAACCTGATACGGATAATATTGCTTATTGGCGTAATACAAATCGGAGGCGACCTTCGTCCCCGCTTGAGTAAACCCGTCCGGCATGAGGAATATATCTCTTAGATAGTTCCAGTTAAGCCACATGGGAAACAGTTCTTTACAGTTGTTGATTTTATCCGAAATGTTTCTGTTGATGTCTATTATATAATCTACAAGCTGATATGTCGGCTTTGATTTAAGAATGTCTATTCCGTCCTTTGAAAGCTGCATTATAGCGTCATACGGCACCAGATCCGGCATTGTGAGCATGGTCTTGTATTCATATTTCATGCACTCGTTAATTTTCTTGAAATTCTGTTCTATTTTTGTCCTCAGCATACATAAATTTCGTATTATTCTCGCCGGTTTATTATTTTGCAGTTGTTTGTATATTTCCAGCTTCGGAGGAGTATATTCATTTTGGAATATACGCTCCGGTACTCCCAATAAAAACGCAACTGTAGATACTATCGTATATGTAACATTCGTCGGGAGCGACGCGGAGAGCTGCTCCTGCGCTTTTACACCGAATATCTCTGTCATTGCTCTTTCCTTTCTAAAAAACAATCTTAAACTAAAACATTATTCAAATTATTTATTTTCATCTTTGTTTTTAAATATTGATGACTTTTCACCTCTCTTAAATAAAAAAGCTCAGTCCTGATTTTTTGTTAAAAACTAATGTTCATGCTTTATAAAAAAATGCCTCCTCATATAATATATTCTACACAAAACCGAGTATGTCCTACTGATGTTTTTGTGAAATTTAAATAAACACAACAGCTAAACATGCAAAGCTCACTTTCTGCGAGACTTTCAAATCGCCCCGACGTCGGGAGGTATGACATTCAAAAATATTTTTTTATTCTCTTACGTTTATAATTTTATAAAACTTGCAGGCTCAATTTTCGCATAAAATAAGGCTTTTTCAGAAAAAACGGACGTATGCTCCCGTCCTCAAAGAAATATTTTTGCAAGCACATATGAAAAAATGCAAAAAGAAAATTGCATTATTCTTTGGTATGTTATATAATGTAGTTATATTTTAAAAGGGCTTTTGCAATTTTAAGTCCATTATCTGAATTTTAGGAGAGTGTCAAATTGAAAAAAAATCTGGATTGGGAGGAACCGCTGAAGCCAGTGCCGGATACCAATCTCATGGACAGGATCCGGAATCAATATCCCAGCATGAGCAAAGGACAGAAGCTGATAGCCAAATTTATGCTGGAATCTTACGACAAAGCCGCGTTTATGACCGCGGGCGCACTCGGCAGGCAGGTCGGGGTCAGCGAATCTACGGTCGTGCGCTTCGCATGCGCTCTCGGCTACGAGGGATACCCCAAGCTGCAGCGCAATTTGCAGGAAATAATCAAAAATAAACTCACGACAGTGCAGCGTCTGGGCATAATGGAAGGCATGGACGCAACGAAAATCGTAGATACTGTCTTGAAAATGGACATAGCAAACCTCAAGGCAACGCGCGACGAGCTGGACATAAATCTGGTACAGCGCATAGTTGATCTTATGATTTCGGCGCGACATATTTACATAGTCGGATTTCGATCCTCCGCGCCTCTGGCTCAGTTTTTGGCATACTACCTGGGCTACATATTGGACAACGTAACGCTCGTAACCTTAGGCACGGCGGACGTATACTCGCAGATGCTGAACGCCAACGAGCACGACATGGTCATATCTCTGGGATTCCCAAGATATTCCAACCAGACCGTAGAAGGCGTCCGCTTTGCAAAAAGCCGCGGCTGCCGTATAGTATCCATAACGGACAACAGGCTCTCGCCTCTGTATGAGCTGGCGGATATGTGCATCCTGACAAAAAGCGATATGAATTCCTTCGTCGATTCTCTCGTCGCGCCTCTTTCCATAGTCAACGTGCTGATAATCATGCTCGGATTGGCGAAAAAGGAAACGCTGCTCGAGAATTTCAGTATGCTCGAAGGCTATTGGAGACAGAGCAACATATACGCCCGTCAGGATATGGACATGCTTCATAAAGACGGAGACCCGATTATATGAGAATAGCTGTAATCGGGGGAGGAGCCGCCGGATGTATGGCGGCTTTCTTTGCATGTAAAAACGGCGCGGATACTACGCTCTTCGAACGAAACGAAAAACTCGGAAAGAAAATATTCATAACCGGAAAAGGCCGCTGCAATGTTACTAACAACTGCGGCGCGGAGGACGTGCTGGAGAACGTAATGCGAAACCGCCGCTTCCTCTACAGCGCCGTCTACGGAATGCCTCCGAGCGAGCTGATGAGCCTGCTCGAAAGCTATGGGCTGAAGCTGAAAACAGAGCGCGGGAGGCGCGTGTTCCCCGCGAGCGATAAATCCTCCGATGTACTTAAAGCACTGGGGAAGATGCTCAGCGACGCCGGCGTCCGCATAGAGCTGAACAGCCGCGTAGAAAAGATAGACGGCGCGGAGGGCGCGTTCGGCGTTTACATAGGCGGGCGCAGACGCGAGTTTGACCGCGTGATAGTCGCGACGGGCGGAGTATCATACCCCGCGACAGGCAGCACGGGCGACGGCCTTGATTTTGCACGTTCATACGGTCTCAGCGTGACCGAGCTGCATCCCAGCCTCGTCGCTCTAACCGCAAAGGAGAAGTATATCTGCGCCGATCTCGCAGGTCTTACGCTAAAAAACGTGTCGCTGACGCTTTGCGAACGCGGAAAAGAAAAATACTTCGAGCAGGGCGAGATGCTGTTCTCTCACGAGGGGATAACCGGACCTCTGGTTCTGACCGCGAGCGCACATATCTCTGACTTTAAATTCTCGGACACCACAGCAGATATAGACTTCAAGCCCGCGCTGAGCAGAGAAAAACTGGACGCAAGAATACGCCGCGAGCTTTCCGGAGCAAAGCAAATAAGCACGGCCGTCTCGACCATGCTTCCGAAAAAACTGGTGCGGCACGCTCTGGCTCAGGCGGGTATAGCCGAAGCGAGACGCTGCGCCGAGATAACCAAATCCGAACGCGAGGCTCTCATATCCGCTCTCAAGGGCTTCCGTCTGCATATCAAAGGCGCCTCAGATATATCTCAAGCCATAGTCACGCGCGGGGGCGTAAGCGTAAAATCGCTCTCTCCACGCTCATGTGGTGCGAAGAATGTACCCGGGCTTTATTTTGCAGGTGAAGTGGCGGATGTTGACGCTCTGACAGGCGGATACAATCTTCAAGTGGCGTTCAGCATGGGAAGGCTCGCCGGAATAGACGCCGCGAAACAGAAGGAGACTTAAACTAAATGATAGAAAAATTTAAAGTAAAGACGCCCGCGGAGGGCTTCGTCCGCATAGAAGCTCAGGTGCGCGAAGCTATAAAAAAATTCGGCATAAAAGAAGGCATGGCTGTAGTATTCTGCCCGCATACCACCGCCGCAGTAACTATAAACGAGGGGTATGACCCGGACGTAAGGCCTGATATGCAGCTCGGGCTGGACGAAGCCTTCCCGGACAGAGCGCAATTCCGCCACGCAGAGGGAAACAGCGCCGCGCATATAAAGTCAAGTGTGATAAGCTGTTCTCAAACGCTGATCGTACACGACGGAGAGCCGCTCCTCGGCACATGGCAGACGATATACCTAGCGGAATTCGACGGTCCGCGGACGAGAGACGTCATCGTTAAAGTCGTCGGAGCTTAGACTTCTAAAATCCAGATAATCCAAAAATCGCTCGACCGCCAGAGATGAGCTTTTCCTGTCTCTGAGCGCAACGGCGATTTTTCTGTATTCCGGAATCTCCAAACGCTTAGCCACAATCCTGTATGGCGCTCTTTGCAGTATCAGACGCGGAAGGACGCTTATACCCAGCCCCAGCTCTGCCATCGCCATTATCGCATAATCATCCCACGTCGTGCATCTAATCTGCATGGGCAGCTTGTATCTGCGAATCAGCTTCTCCACGTCGGAGTTATTTCCCTCATTGAGCATCATGAACGGGTAGTCTGCCAATGCAGATATAGGGAAAAACTCCTCATTCGCCATTGGATGATCCTCAGACACAACCGCGAGCAGCTCATCTTCTTCTAAGAAAATACAGTCCAACTCCGGCAGGGATGGGAGACGCAAAAAGCCGCAGTCCACTCTGCCCTCGATTATCCATTTTTCAATCTCTTCATAATTCCCCATAAGCAGTTCATACTCGATATTCGGATAATCCCGCTGAAACGCCTTTATTATCCTCGGGAGCCAATGTGTCGCAACGCTGGAAAACGTACCTATCCGTATCAGTCCGGACTGCATACCTTTCAGCTCATCTACCTGCGCTTGCAGCCTATTGTACTCCTCGCAGACTCTTCTCGCATATGGGAGCAGTTTCATTCCGTCTGACGTAAGCTTCACGCCTGATTTATTTCGCTCAAGCAGAGAAAGACCCCACTCGCTTTCAAGATCTAATATCATCCTGCTCACACCCGACTGCGAATAGCACAGAGATTGAGCCGCTCTGGTAAAGCTTCCGCATTCTACCGTCTTTATAAACGCCATGTATTTTTGAATATTTGTATCCATTCTTTCGTCTTTCTTCTCTTTTGTCTCTCTTCTTTTTCGTCTTTGCATTACATTTTTTAATAGCTATTATGATAAACATTCGCTTTTGTAATTATATTTGTAATGTTACAATATCCATGCAAAAAATTCAAATGTCAGTTTATCAGGAGAGCAAATATGTCGGTAAAATACATTAAATACTTCTCATCTCTGCTGCTTTTCGGCTTCAACGGCGTCGTGGCGAGCTTTATTTCCATGAGCAGCTATGAAATAGTTCTGCTCAGATGCTTAATAGGGGTATGCTTCCTCGCGGCGGTATTCGCACTTTCCCGTCAAAATCTGACCTGCCTCAGCAATAAAAGAGAGCTGGCTTTTATAGCGGCGTCCGGCACGGCTATGGGGCTGAGCTGGATGCTGCTTTTCAAAGCCTACGAGCTGATAGGGGTGAGCATAGCTACGCTCGCGCATTACTGCGGTCCTGTGATAGTCATGCTCCTGTCTCCGCTCATATTCAAGGAAAAGCTGACGGCAATAAAAATTTCAGGTTTTTGCGCAGTCCTGCTTGGAATGTTTTTGGTAAACGGAAGCAGCATTGCCAAAGAAAGCGTCTCTCATGGTCTGAGCCTCGCCGTGCTTTCTGCTTTTATGTATGCGGCCATGGTCATATTCAACAAAAAAGCAAAGAGCATACAAGGTTTGGAAAATTCCATGCTGCAAACTGTGGCAAGCTTCATAACCGTAGGAATATTCTCAATCTGCCGCGGAGGATTGTCAATGAGCATCGCCGCGTCGGACATACCGCCCATACTCTGCCTGGGTATCGTAAACACGGGACTGGGTTGTTATTTATACTTTTCCTCCATCCCTCGGCTCAGAGCCTCCTCCGTCGCCGTCTGCGGATACATAGAGCCTCTTTCCGCTCTTGTTTTTTCCGCTTTGTTTCTGGGAGAGAAGCTCAGCGCAGTTCAAATCGTCGGCGCGGCGCTGATACTCGGCGGGGCTGCTTTCAGCGAAATAAAATTCAAAAGCATTCGCAAAAAATTTAGCTCAGCGTAAATTTTTTTAAAAAAACATTGACAAATCAGAGCTTACTGTATATACTCAATATATACAGTAAGCATTAGGAGAGAGCATGGACATAATAATAAGCAACTCATCCGGCGAGCCTATATATGCGCAAATAGCCGAACAGATAAAACAGCAGATAGCTTCCGGCGCGCTGTCCGAAGGAGAAGCGCTGCCGTCTATGAGGCTTCTCGCCAAAGAGCTGCGCATAAGTCTGATAACAACCAAGCGGGCTTATGAAGAGCTCGAGCGCGGCGGATATATATGCGCCGTTCCGGGAAAAGGATGCTTCGTATCCGAACGCGATCCGGAGCTGATAAGAGAAGAAAACCTGCGCAAAATAGAACAGCATATGCAAGGGATAAAGTCTCTCGCAGCCCTGTGCAGACTGAGTCAGGAGGAAATTACAGAGATGTTCTCTCTGATTTTTAAGGAGGAATAGAAATAATGAACAGCTTTGAATTCCGCGGCGTAAAAAAACGCCTGGGTTCTTTCAATCTGGAGAGCATAAGCTTTGCTCTGCCGAGAGGATGTATAATGTCCCTGATAGGCAAAAACGGCGGAGGCAAAACCACGCTTATCAAGCTTTTACTCGGGCAGCTCTCTCCGGACGAAGGTGAAATACTCATTTTCGGCGAGAAGATAGATAAAAAGCACGCAGTATACGAAGAAATCGGCGTCGTAGCCGATAAAAACGTATTTCACGAATCTATGAATCTGCGCGATTTAAACAAAATATTTTCCCGCTGCTTCAAAACATGGGACAAATCAGAATTTTTCAGCCTCGCCGAGAGATTCCGCCTGCCGCATAATCTGAAGATAGGCGAATATTCACAGGGAATGCAGGTCAAGCTTCGCACGGCGTCCGCTCTGGCGCATAATACACGCCTGCTGGTTATGGACGAGCCTTTGAACGGGCTGGACCCGACCGCGCGTACAGAGCTTTTGGATCTTCTGCAGGAATACGTTCAGGATGAGAGCCGTTCCGTTCTGATATCCTCTCACATACTCAGCGGTTTGGAGCAGATAACGGACTGCGTAACTCTAATAGACAACGGCAGAATAATATTCAGCGATTATAAAGAAAACCTGCTGGACAAATACAAAATAGCAAAATGCACGAGAGAACAGCTCAGCCGCATACCTTCAGAATACATATTAAACGTACATGAGAGCGCCTTCTCTGCCGAGGCTCTAATATACGCCTCCGCCCCTCTGTCCGGTTTTATAACTCAAACTCCGACAATAGAGGAAATAATGGTGCATCTGACTTCCCGCCGTCAGTCTTTTGAGCTTTAAGAAAGAAGGGTACATCTATGAAAGGTCTTATTCTAAAAGACATCTTATGTCTTAAATCATACGGACGCACCGCCATACTGTTTGCGGTTATATGGCTGTTAATATCGCTTATCGGAGGGAGCGCATCCTTTGCAGTCAGCTTCGTGTTTGCGTTTATAATGATGCTGCCTATATCGGGAATTTCTCTGGATGAAAAGTGCGGCTTTGGGCTTTTGGAAGCCTGTCTGCCCATTCCGCGGGCTCATGTAGTAATTTCTAAATATATATTTACGCTTCTCTTGGCCGCGGCCGCATATATACTTTGTTTCGCCGTTTCGCTCATTTCCGGCTCCGCCGCTGAGTTTTTCGCCGTATATTTCTATGTTTTCCTTATATTTTTGATGTTTATTTCCGTCGCTCTTCCCGTGATTTTTAAATACGGTTCCGGCAAAGGCAGGCTTATATTTCTCATTTGCTTCGCCGCCATATTTGCGGCATTCTATTTTGAATTATTCAATGCAGACAGCATAATGCGTCTGCATCCCGCCGCAATAATAATATTTACAGCAGCGATTTTTGTCCTGTCTGTCATCATCTCATGCAAAATCTACGAAAAAAAGGAGTTCTGACCTGCGGAATTGTCCACATTTTATACTGTTTTGTGGAAAAACTCAGGTTGTTTTGAATTAAACCTCTGCAAAAAAATACCTCAGACGCGCCGCCATGCTGCTTCTTGAGGTATTTTTTATTTTTAAACGTATTCTTTAATACATCAATACATCATAGCTGCGTCAGTCCGGCATTGTCATTTCCCAGATTCTCTAAAGTATTGGATATCAGCTGTTCAATGAAGTCCGCTACATCCTGCGGAGCCTCTCTCATTCCGTCGGATATCCAATACTGCAGAATCCCGCTGCTGCCCTGCGCGGTATAAATATATATCCACGCCTGCTGCGCCTCGCTCAGCTTGGGAAACTGCTGTTTTATATATGCGGCAAATTCCCCGTAGCACATACGGAAGATTCTCATTGCAAAGCCCGTATCTCCGTTGCCTGAGAAGAGAGCAGTGTACAAATCTCCGTTTTCCTTTATTTTTTCAAGCATTCTGACAACTGTTTTACTAATTCCTTCATGTATGGACGGCTGCATTATGCTTTGCAGCTCTTCCAAAATTTCCTCTTCGATTTTGTCCATCAGGTCATAGGCGTCCATGTAATACTTATAAAAAGTAGCTCGGTTTATTTCCGCGAGGTCGCAAATTTCCTTCACCGTTA
>UQXU01000010.1 GCA_900545085.1 uncultured Eubacteriales bacterium | reverse complement strand
GCAAGGCTCAGCTCGCTGTAAAACGCGAGATGATAGACGCGGCTTTTGCAGCCGCAGCTGTCAAGCTGACTAAAATAAGCGAGCAGGAATACGCAAATATGATGCTGAAGCTGCTGGAAGACTGCGCCTCGCTGGGAGACGGAGAGATAACAGTCGCTCCGCTGTATTCAGGATGCTTCTCAGCTCTGCTCGATCAGATTGAAGAAAAAAGCGGCGCAAGGATAAAGCTCGCAGGCGAGGACAAAGAACTGAACGGCGGCTTTGTCTACAACGCAGGAGGAATGCAGGTTAGCTGCACGTTCGAGTCTATATTGCGTCAGCAGAGAGATAAGCTGGAAATGGGAGTACACGACCTGTTGTTTGGAGGAGAATAATGTCCGGTTATGCTTATGCTTCAACGAGAGTCAGGTCGAGAGAGAAAAAGCTGCTTAAAAAAGATCAGATAAAGCTGCTGGTCTCCGCCGCAACGGCGGAGACGGCGCTCAAGCAGCTTTGGGATTTCGGATATCCCGAAGCTCCGATCGAACAGTGCATAAGCCGCGAGTTGAATGACGCATATGCGTTTATCCGCGGAATCTCTCCCGATCCGAGTGTGACAGATCTCTTCTTTCTGCAATACGATTATCATAACGCTAAATGTGTATATAAGGCCGAATATCTTGGAAAATCGGCGGAAGATGCTATAGTCCCTTCGGGCACTATCAACGCGACGTTTCTTACGGAAGTTATACGAGAGAAATCGTACCGTTCGTTGCCCAGGGAGATGACAGCGGCTCTTGTAGAGCTGGATAAGGCTTTCACTGTCAGGCCTGATATATCTCTGGTCGATCTGACGCTGGACAGAGCGTACTCGCAGGAAGTAAAGCGCAGATTGGAAGCGGTGAAAGAAAACTTCGTACATTCTTATTATGCGGCATACTTTGATTATGCGAATATGTCTGCGGTTATAAGAATAAAGCGAATCGGCGGCGGCAAGGATATGCTGGATAAGGCGCTTATGGAATGCGGCGATATTCCGCTGTCCATGATGCGCAGGGCGTTTGAAATGAGCGAAGATGAGATGCTGTCGTTCTTTGCAGAAAGTAAATATCACCCCGCAGAAGCGATAGAATACTACCGCGAGACAGGGAGCTTTGCGCAGCTTGTGAAGGCGAGAGACGATTATTTGATTTCTCTCTCCATGAATTCCAGGCACGATATGTTCTCTATATCGCCGGTAATGGCGTATCTGGTGGGCAAGCAGCGCGAGACTTCAGCGGTTAATATGGTTATGGTTGCGAAGAGCAACGGAATACCCAATGATGCAATTGAGAGTTTGATTCCGAAGCTGCTGTAGCTGCGGGGCAGCCCCAAGAGGGAAGGAGGGCGCCTATGAAACTTGGCGTAGTGGGAGATAAGCAGAGCGTAAAAGGCTTTGCTGCTCTAGGTATAGATACATTTCCTGTGACGAATCCGGATGAGGTTCGCCGCACGATACATAAGTTAGCGAAGGAGGACTATGCCGTGCTTTTTGTAACAGAGCAGGCGGTATCCATGGCGGAAGAAGCTGTGAACACATACGCAACGTCCCCCTTTCCGGCTATAATACCCATCCCGGGGAACAGAGGAACGCTGGGAATCGGCATGTCCAGAATCTCCGAGAATGTCGAAAAAGCCGTGGGAACTAACATATTTTTTGACTAGCTAGCGGGCAGCTTGCTGCTTGCTTACTGAGTAAAGGCAGGTAAACGAATGAAAGGTACAGGAAAGATCGTAAAAGTCTCCGGTCCGCTCGTC
Source organism: uncultured Eubacteriales bacterium (assembly GCA_900545085.1). Lineage (GTDB taxonomy): Bacteria > Bacillota > Clostridia > Christensenellales > Christensenellaceae > Scybalosoma > Scybalosoma faecavium. The sequence goes on along the minus strand of UQXU01000010.1, from coordinate 32,844 downwards.
ATGGCGGAGGGCATGGCAGACTGTACGATGTACGACGTCGTTCGCGTCTCTAATCATAAGCTGATAGGTGAGATTATAGAGCTGCGCGGCGACAAAGCATCTATTCAGGTGTACGAAGAAACTGCGGGTATCGGCCCGGGCGAACCGGTAGAAGGTACGGGCGGTCCGCTGTCCGTTACTCTTGGACCCGGACTGATCGAGTCGATATTTGATGGAATACAGCGTCCGCTGGATATTATTTATAAAGCACAAGGAAACAGAATCGAGCGCGGTATCGAAGCGGATGCAATAGATATGGAAAAGAAGTGGCTCTTCCACCCGACGGCTAAGGTCGGAGACAAGGTCTCGGGCGGAGACGAGCTGGGCTGGGTTCAGGAGACGTCGCTGGTAAAGCATCTTATCATGGCTCCGCCGAACGATGAAGGCGAGATAACATGGATGGCAGAAGAGGGCGAATACAACGTAAAAGAAACTATCGCTAAGCTCAGCACGAAGCGCGGCGATAAAGAACTGGCCATGGTACAGCGCTGGCCTGTCCGCAGAGGCCGTCCTTACAAGACAAAGATGACTCCCACCGAGCCGATGATAACCGGTCAGCGAGTTATTGATACGCTGTTCCCCGTTGCCAAAGGCGGCGTTGCGGCTATTCCCGGTCCGTTCGGAAGCGGCAAGACGGTTATTCAGCATCAGCTCGCTAAATGGGCAGACGCAGATATTATTATATATGTAGGCTGCGGCGAGCGCGGCAACGAGATGACTGAGGTTCTGAACGAGTTCCCCGAGCTGGCAGACCCTAAATCCGGAGAACCGCTGATGAAGCGCACGGTGCTCATTGCGAATACGTCCGACATGCCTGTTGCCGCACGAGAAGCTTCAATTTATACGGGCATAACGCTTGCAGAATATTACAGAGACATGGGATATAAAGTCGCCATCATGGCGGATTCCACATCCCGCTGGGCAGAAGCTCTGCGCGAGATGTCAGGTCGTCTGGAAGAAATGCCCGGCGAGGAAGGCTACCCGGCTTATCTATCCTCGCGTCTGGCTGAATTCTATGAGCGTGCAGGAAGTGTAATTTGCCTTGGCGGAAGAGAGGGCTGCGTTTCTGCTATCGGTGCGGTTTCCCCGCCCGGAGGCGATATATCAGAGCCGGTATCCCAGGCCACGCTGCGTATTGTAAAAGTATTCTGGGGGCTTAGCTCATCTCTGGCGTACAGACGTCATTTCCCTGCGATAGACTGGCTGACGAGTTATTCTCTGTATTACGATCAGTTGAAGGACTGGTTCGACCATAACATTGATCCCGAATGGGGCGCAATGAGACTGGAAGCTATGACTCTTCTCCAAGAGGAAGCGGAGCTCAACGAAGTGGTACAGCTCGTAGGTATAGACGCGCTTTCACTTGGAGACAGGCTGAAGATGGAAGCTGCCAGATCCTTGAGAGAGGACTATTTGCAGCAGAACTCCTTCCACGAAGTCGATACATACGCTTCCGGCAAAAAGCAAGCCGGTATGCTTCATATGGTGCTCAATTTCTATCACCTTGCTCTCGAGGCTTTGGATAAAGGTGCGGATTTCTCAAAAATAGTGGCTTTGCCCGTTCGAGAAGCTATCGGCCGTGCAAAATACGTTAGTGAGGACAATGTAGATGAGCGCTTTGCAGAAATCGACCAGCAGATGAAAGATGAACTCAGCGCTCTGGTGTAGTATCGCTGTATAAAGGAGAAAATTTATGCAAAAAGAATATCGCACCATTCGTGAGGTTGTAGGTCCTCTGATGCTGGTAGAAGGCGTTCAGGGAGTCACATATGACGAACTGGTGGAAATAGAACAGGAAAACGGCGAGATTCGCCATGGCAAGGTACTTGAGGTTGACGGAGACAGGGCGATGGTACAGCTCTTCGAAGGATCTCAAGGTTTGAAAATAAGTACGAGCAAAGCGCGGTTCTTGGGACATGGAATAGAGCTTTCCGTATCGTACGATATGCTCGGCCGCGTATTCGACGGCATGGGCAATCCCATAGATGACGGCCCGGCTATAATACCGGATATGCGCATGGATATAAACGGCGTACCGCTCAACCCCGCAGCCAGAGAATATCCTTCGGAGTTTATCCAGACGGGAATCTCTGCTATCGACGGGCTGAACACGCTGGTTCGCGGTCAGAAGCTGCCGGTGTTTTCAGGTTCAGGTCTGCCTCATGCTCAACTTGCAGCTCAGATTGCACGTCAGGCTAAGGTTCTCAATGCAGATTCAAAGTTTGCGGTTGTATTTGCGGCTGTGGGTATTACTTTCGAGGAAGCGGACTTTTTCATTCAGGATTTCCGCCGCACGGGTGCAATAGATAGAACAGTTTTGTTTATAAACCTGGCGGACGACCCTGCTATCGAGCGTATAGCAACTCCGCGTATGGCTCTGACAGCGGCGGAGTATCTGGCGTATGAGAAGGGTATGCACGTACTCGTAATAATAACAGACATCACTAACTATGCAGAGGCTCAGCGTGAGATTTCCGCAGCGCGAAAGGAAGTTCCCGGACGCCGCGGCTATCCCGGCTATTTGTATACGGACTTGGCGACGATGTACGAACGCGCCGGTCGAATCAGAGGCTTGGAAGGCTCAATAACACAGATACCTATATTGACAATGCCTGAGGACGATAAGACACACCCAATTCCTGACCTTACAGGCTACATCACGGAAGGCCAGATCATACTTTCACGTGAGCTTTACCATAAGGGCATTGCGCCGCCTATCGACGTTTTGCCCAGCCTCTCTCGTTTGAAGGATAAAGGCATAGGCAAAGGCAAGACTCGACCGGATCATGCCGATACGATGAACCAGCTCTTCTCGGCATACGCTCGAGGCAAAGAAGCGAAGGAATTGTCACAGATTCTGGGCGAGGCGGCGCTCTCCGACGTAGATAAGCTTTACGCTAAATTCTCGGATGAATTCGAGAAGAGATATGTTTCTCAGGGATACGATACCAACCGTTCCGTTATAGAAACGCTGGATCTCGGCTGGGATCTGCTGAAGATCCTGCCCAGAGCGGAGCTCAAGAGAATCAGAGATGAATACCTCGATGAGTTCATGCCGGTGGAGAAGAAGGATTAAGGTGATAAGATGGCTATTATGAAAGTTAACCCTACGCGCATGGAGCTGACGAGGCTGAAAAACAGACTCAAGGTCGCCGCGCGGGGGCACAAGCTGCTCAAGGACAAGCGCGACGAGATGGTGCGCCGCTTCATGCAGCTTATTCGAGAGAATAAGTCGTTGCGTGAGCAAGTGGAAAAGGAACTTGGCGTCGCTCTGACGAGCTTTACAATGGCCAGCCTTTCAATGTCCGAAGAAGAAATGAATGCCGCTCTGCTCGCTCCCGCGAGAAAAGGTGAGATAGAGGTGTCGCTTGAAAACATCATGAGCGTGAACGTCCCGAAGATCGAATTTGAGGAACATGAGGTAGTTAACTCCTTCTACCCGTATGGTATGCTCGGAACGGTCGGGGAATTGGACGTTGCCGTAGATAAGCTCGCGTCTGTTCTTCCCAGCCTGGTGAAGCTTGCTCAGCTGGAGAAGACGTGCAACATGCTTGCGGACGAGATTGAAAAAACACGACGCAGAGTTAACGCTCTGGAGTATGTAATGATACCTCAGATGGAAGAAACGATAAAATATATCACTATGAAGCTCGACGAGAACGAGCGCGGCAATTTAACTCGTCTGATGAAGACGAAAGAAATGATGAACTAAAGCTAACTCCCTCTAGCTTTGGGACCTGCCCTGTTTATATAGGGCAGGTTTATTTAATTAAATGAATGTTTTAAAAGCTATAAAGCCATACTAAGCAAAAAAGCGAGGTATAGCAAATGAACCAAGATAGCAATCAGGCAGAAGAGCTGCGCGAGACCGGCGAAGTAGAAAATAAAGATGGAATAAAAGTAATAAACATAATAGGTCAGATAGAGGGACATAATGAGCTGCCGCCGCAAAGCAAGACGACTAAATACGAACATGTCATTCCAATGCTTACGGACGCTGAGCAGGACGACAATATTCACGGCCTTTTGGTTCTGATGAATACAATGGGCGGAGATGTAGAAGCGGGCCTGGCAATAGCAGAGCTGATAAGAGGCATGAGCAAACCGTCTGTCTCTTTGGTTTTGGGAGGAGGCCACAGCATAGGCGTGCCGCTGGCTGTCAGCGCAGATTTCTCGTTTATTGCACCTACTGCGAGCATGACAGTGCATCCGCTGCGCACGAATGGACTGTTCATAACGGTGCCGCAGGCGTTTGCGTATTATACGAAAATGCAGCAGAGAATAATACGTTTTGTCTGCGACAATTCTAAAATTGATAAAGATAGCTTTGAAAGTCTGATGTTCAATACCGATATGATGGCGGATGATACGGGGACAGTGCTGATAGGAGCGCAGACGGTGGAATGTGGACTAATAGACGCGGTGGGCGGACTGTCGGATGCGTTTGCAAAGCTGAAATCTATGATGCAATAATTGTTTTATAAGCCGTGCCGGAGAAAATTCCGACGCGGCTTTCTTATGTCCTATTAATGGCATTGCGCTTTATGGTAATTAATGCTAAAATAATTCCGAGAGGATATTATGAAATATATTGAAGATACAGTACACGAACAATATTGGAAATACGATACAAATTGTGCTCAAACCACGCTTATGTGTTTGAGCGGTATTTTTGAGGTTGAGCTTTTGGTACAGACAATGAATGCGGCCGCAGGTATGCACGGCGCAGGCGGATTTCGGGCGCAGTGCGGTCTTGTGGAAGGCGCGCTCATGTTTTTAGGCGTGTATCTGAGTGAAAAGGGATGGAGAAACGAAGAAATTGCGGAAAAATGCAAGGATTTTGCCGGACGATATACAGAAAAGTTCGGCGCTTTAACGTGCTGCGAACTTAGACCGGGCGGATTTAATGCAGATGACGAGCCTCATATGTGTGAGAACCTTACATGCAGGAGTATAGAGTTTGCGGCGGAGTTCATTAGGGAGATAGTATGAAACTGATACATATATCTGATTTACATTTGGGAATAAATGTTTTAGGCAAATCTATGTATGAGGAGCAGGCGGAGTTTATAAATTTCTTGACTCAGACTGCGCGTGATGTCGACGCAGCGGCCGTGCTTATATCGGGAGATGTATATGACCGAGCCATAGGCTCTCCGGAGGCGATAGAGCTGTATGACCGTATGCTGGAAAAACTATGTATAGATGTAGGCGTAAAAGTCTGCATAATAGCGGGCAATCACGACGGAGCGGAGCGCTTGTCGTCCTTGTCGGGATTGCTGAGCCGGGCAGGCTTGCATATAGCAGGGCGTCTTGCTGTCCCTGTGCCGAGAGTGAGAATAGAAAAGAAAGGTGAAATTGCGGATGTATTTATGCTTCCGTATTTTAACTTGGATGACGCCAGATATGCGCTGTCTGATCCGGAAATAAAAAGCATGAATGAAGCATCGCGGCGCATAATGGAGACTGTGCGGCCCGAGGAGGGCGTGCCCAGTGTACTCATGGCGCATACGTTTCTGCGCGGAGGAGAGACGAGCAAAAGCGACAGAGCCGCGTGCGTGGGCGGAGTGGCTATGCTTGGCTCTGATATATTTGAGCTTGTGGATTATGTCGCTTTGGGTCATCTGCATAAGCCTCAGGATATATCTGCGAAGGCGAGGTACAGCGGAACGCCGCTTCAATATTCTTTTGCAGAAGAAGGACAGGTAAAGTCCATAACTGTGCTGAATACTGAAGATATGGCGCGCGAGTATATAGAAATACCCTGCGCCAAAAAATTCCGCACAATAGAAGGAAAATTGAGTGAGCTTATGCAGGGAGAGAGCGATGATTATATGCGCATTCGCGTAACCGATTACGCACAGGATGCCATGATATTCGACCAGCTCAAAGAGAAATATCCAAATATGCTGACTATGACCGGAATGCATCAGCAGGTGGGCAAATCGGATATTACTGCGGATGAATTAGGCTCTCTGACGAACGGGGATATTCTTGTCGAATTCATGAAAGAAGCCGCGGGAAGAAAACCCTCCGAGCGCGAGTTGAAATGGTTTCTTGACGCCTGCGCGGAGGCTATGCTGTGAAGAGAAAAGCGGGATTGAGCTGTCATAGCTGTCATACTTAATGTAGGGAAATGTTTACGGAGGATTTAAATTGAGACCAATAAAGCTTCGGCTTAGTGCTTTCGGACCATACGCCGATGAGCAGACGATAGATTTTACTCAGCTTTCGGGGCTGTTTTTGATTCATGGTCAGACGGGATCGGGGAAAACGGTAATACTGGATGCGCTTACATACGCTCTTTACGGCGAAAGCAGCGGCGGAGACGGCAGGAGCGAATTGAGCGCTCTGCGTTGTCAATATGCGCGTGAGGACGCCGTTACATCTGTCTCGCTCATGTTCTCACAAAGAGGGAAAGAATATAAATTTGAACGCTGGCTGCGCGTGAAGAAGAAAAAAAACGGAGGCACTGAATTTGACGAAATGTGCAGCGCGGGCGAGATGCACGACGGCGTGATGAAGCCTTTTTCTGCAAACATGAAAAAGCAGCTGATGAAGAAATATGCTTGTGAGATAATAGGTCTGACTTATGAACAATTCCGTCAGGTTGCAATACTTCCGCAAGGCAAATTTGAAAGACTTCTTGTGGCTCCGTCAGAGGAAAAGGAAAAGATACTTTCGACTCTTTTCGGCGCGGACAGATGGAAAAAGATATCGGAGATTATAGTTCAGAAAGCTAACGCCGAGAACAATATAATAGAGAGCAAGCGCAAGCTTGTAGAAGAGCTGATACGTCAGGCAGGGGCGGAATCATCTAAAGATATGAATGAAAAGCTGGAGCGAATGGAAAAACAGCGCGATGAAATGCGCGCGGAGCTTAAAAAAGCAAAGGCGGAGCTGGCAAAAGAAATTCAGAGCAGAGATATGGTGCGCGATCTTTCAGAGCGGTTTTCAAGGTTGGACAAAGCAAACGAGAATTTGAACGCCGCCATGCAGAGTGAAGGCAGGATAAAGCAGCTGGAAAGAAGATTATCTCTGGCAGAACAGGCGCAGAGATTAAAGCCTTTGTGTGATGTTCTTATGCAAACTAGACAAGCGCTGGAACAGAGAGAGCGGGAGCTGGCTCATATGGCGGAGAAGCTGGAGTCAGCCGAGAAGCAGCGCACAGAAGCGGAGCTGAAAGAAGGTCAGCGGCCTGAGTTGGAAACGAAAAAAACCGAACTTTCGGAAGAAACGGCGGAGCTTGAACGAAAAATGTCACAGCTGGACAGCCTGAAAACCAACGAAAAGATACGCGACGAGCTGAGAAAAAAGCTCGCAGCGGAAAAAGAAAAGAACGAAAGACTTAAAGCTGAAAAAGTTGAGCTAAATAAAAACATAGACAAGCTGAGCTTTGAGATGCAGGAGGCTGAGAAAGCGAAGATAGAGCTTGAGCTTTTGGAGACTAAGCTGGCAAATCAGAATAAGAGAAGAAGGCTTATCAAGGAGATGGCTGCGATAGAATCCAAAGGAAAAGCACTGAGAAAAGCCAGCGAAGCGGCGGAGGCGCGAGTCTTTGATTTAGACGCCGGAATAGCTAAGGCAGAATCGGAATATAAGGACGCATATCAAGCATATATTGGAAACGCGGCTGCGATAGTAGCGGAGAACTGGACGGAAGGCGTATGTCCGGTATGCGGAAGCGCGCATGGCGACAAGTCGTATGCCTTGGGCAACAGAACAAACGCAGAGCGTCCGGATTCGCTGCACAGCGCGTTGGAAGATTTGAGAAAACAAAGATTAATAGCTGTAGACGAACGCAGCAAAAGCAAAAGCGAGCTTGAAGATTCCAGAAATCAATATAAGAGAATTAAGGCGGAAATCTCAGAGCTGCCCGATGAGGGAAAAGGTCTGGAGGAAAAGGCGGAGCAGCTTAAAATAAAGCAGAAAGCTCTGGAAAACCGGGATTATTTCAAAAAACTGTGCGAAAAACTGGAGGAAATTGAGAATCAGAGTCTGCGCGCAGAGATGGAATTGTCAGAGCTGCAAACGGAAACTACAAAAGCCGAGACGGTATGCAGTCAGATAGCGTCCGGTCTGCCGAAGAATGCGGACAGAGCAGGAATAGAACGCAAAAAGAAAGAAGCTGAAACAGAAAAACAGCGTATAATGCAGGAACTTGAGAATTTGACGCAGAGAGCAAATGAGGCGAGAAAGGCGGAAGCGATAGCAAAAACACAATTTGCATCGGCGAAACGTGAAACAGAAAGAACACGTACAGAAAAGACTATTGCACAGGAAAAGTTGCAAGCTGCTATGGTGCAGACAGAGTTCAAAAGTGCGGAGCAGATAGAGCAAAGCGTAATGTCTCAGGAAAATATAATCAAGGCGCGGGCAGAGAGAGACGAGCTGCGCGAAAGACTGAGATTTTGTATACAGGAATCAGAGAGACTGCAATTGGAACTCAAAGACAAACAGAAACCGGATCTCGCAAGCGCGGAGGAAAGAGTATCGAATATACAGCAGAGGTATGACCAAATCCTCGAAAACGGAGCGGCTTTGAGCGAGCAGCTGAAAAAGCTTGCAGCTCAGACGGAGAGTATAAAAAAAATGGAACGCGAGCTCAGCGTTCAAATCCCTGAATGTGCAGAGCTGAAGGATTTTGCAGTCAAATTGCGCGGAACCAGCGGAGTCAGCTTGAGTCGGTTTGTACTGAGTCTTATGATGAATGAAGTCGCGGCGCAGGCGAATAAGCTTCTGGAAGAAGTACACGGCGGAAGATATAAGCTGATATGCACAGACGCAAAAGAAGGCAAGAAAAAAAAGACGGGTTTAGAATTAGAGGTGATCGACGGTTTTTCAGGTCAGACTCGTGCCGCGTCTACGCTGTCCGGAGGGGAAAAATTTCTGGTGGCGCTTTCGCTCTCGCTCGGGCTGAAGGCGGTCGTGCAGATGCAGTCAAGCGCCGTGAGCATGGAAGCGCTGTTTATAGATGAAGGATTCGGCACTTTAGATGAAAAATCTGTAGCAGATGCGCTGGATATTCTCTCCGCGGTGAATGCGGACAAAAATCTGATAGGTATAATATCTCACGTCGCTCTTCTGAGAGAGAATATTCCTCGCGGGATAGAGGTTAAAAAATCTTCCGAAGGCAGCAGCATAAGAGTGTATAGCTGATACTCAGTTAGTGTAAAAAATATCAGATTTTTTACACGGAAAAAACTCCCTATAATCATGCCTGAATCACTCCGGGCATATAATATAGGTGTAGGTAATAAACAGACAGAATCAACCTACAAAAGGGGGGATAACAGTTTGAGTAAAAAAACACTGAAAGTAGAAGTTTGGGATTTTTGGGAGCTTTTTGAGAGGCTGGATTCGACGCTGAATACAGCGAAAATGCTGGATATGGACATAAAGATGGTTTATCACGCAAACCAAAAAGCAACGGAACTTTGGAAGATGGCTATTCTTGAGCAGGCGCTCAGGACGACAGGTCAGAAATATGAAATGAGCATCGTTTTTGATAAAGAAGAAGCCGGGTGCAGCACAGCTGAGCACCGTAAAACATATGTGACGGAGCAGAAAGCCGCGGCATACGATTCATAAAAATAACCGAAAACCCTGTTTGCAGATTTTGCAGACAGGGTTTTGCGCTATATGATTTAAATTGTATTGTTTAACCATAATGCAGCTTTGCCTGCGTTTGGGATGACGAGGACGACTTTGCCCAAAATTTGATCCGAGCTTACAGGAACGGCGTCCGCACCGTTGTTGTTATCACCTTTTGTTATAAATTGCCAATCGCCGTCAGAAGCGGCTTTTTTAGCGGCTATTCTGTGTATAATCGTACTGTCCCCGCTGCGGTATTGTATTATATCTCCTGTGTTCAGCTCATCTGCGCTTGTCTTGTTTACGATTACTACGTCTCCTATATTTATTGCCGGCTCCATGCTTCCCGTGGCTATGGCCACAGGAGAGATGGGAAGTAAACCGATGAAGAAAGCCGTTATAGATACAATTATAAGAAAAAATATTCCCCAGCGTACTATATGCCAAGCGCATATTGGCTTTTCAGCTTCTGCTTTAGATTTGATTTCGTCGTTATTATCTATAAGGCTGTTTTTTTCTAAATCATTTACTGAATTGCAGTCGTTTTCGATTGTTATATTTTTTTGCATTATTATTTCTCCGAATGAGTCGCTGTTTTAATAAACAGAATAACGGCGCATACGTTAGAGGCGCCGTCATCTGAGATTTTTTAAAATAAGATGTTAGCTGATGTGACTGTGAGAAGCGGACGGAGCGGCTTCTACGGCAGCTTGACTATAAGGCAGTTTAACGGAAAGCGCACCTGAAGCATCGAGATCGCCGGTCACGCTGTCCGGAACTTTAACTACAAATGTAACTGTGCAGGATTCGCCGGGCTTCAGAGTTTCGTCGGAAAGGTCGGGCTTGTCCAATTCGAGCTGGTCGCTATCTGTAGAAAGCTCGATTACTGCATCGGCAAGGCTGGCGTCAACGGTGCCGCTGTTTGCGACTGTAATTGTGTATTCAGCCCAAGCGCCCGGCAGTCCGAAGCTGACGTCTGCGAAATTGGCCTCCGCGCCGTTGATTACGACAGCTTCGTCGTCAGAAGGGATACTCTCCGTTTCGCTTTCCATAGCTGCGATGCTGTAGCTGAATTTGCCGCCCGAAGCGGAGAGATAATAGAGAGCATAGTCTTGATATTTGTCCGGAGCGAAGCTCTGCAAAAGAGTGAAAGTGTCGTTTATAAGGCCGTCTACGACTTTTTCAGCGCAGGCTGCGGAGACTTTATTATCATAGCTTGAAGCAGGATTGAGGTAGCGGTAATACATTTTGAGGTTGTCGGAGATTACCAGAGTGCTGTCGTCAGAAGTGATTTTTGCAATGTCGTCCTTAGTCATACCGGAGATATTGCTCATATCAAACTTGGAAGTATCTACGGCGTAATAATTCGTGTACTTGCTCATGGCTTCGTCAGACTGTGTGCCGATTAGGCTTTCGTCGTCGACCCATGTGCCGGCGGATATTACGGATGCGATAAGCGCGTCGCCTTTTACGCCTGTGCGCGTGAGAGAGTATGTCGTTGTCTCTTTAGATGTGGAAGCTCCGGTAGAAGTGGATAGCTTAGCGTCGGTTATTTCGACGCTCCATTTGCCCGAGGCGGTCACGCTTCCGTTTGCAGTTATGTCTGTGTGCCAGGAAGCGAAGCCGATGCTCAAAGCAGATATGGCCGCGACGCAGACTGCTGCGCCTGCGATGACGTGTCTTTTTCTTATTTTCATGGATAAGGCTCCTTTATTTGTTTACTGCCGCGTGCAAAAATTGTTCCGGAACACTATTATTGTATATGAATATTGTTAAGGCTGTTTGGAGCTGCCTGTTAAAAGTTGTACATAATATTTTTTGTGCCGAAAATATATAGATACAGGTGAAAAATGTCTGAACAAATGGTTTAGGAAATATAAAAGGATGTAGAAAATAAATGAGTGGAGAATATACAAATTGTGAAAAGAAAAACTATTGTATAGCCATTGTTTAAGATAGTAAATCACGCTAAAGTGTGATACAATAAAAATAAATAGTCGGTATCAGAATAAGGATGTTGAATTATGAAAACAGTCGGCATTGAGAATGCGGTAGGACATGTGCTTGCGCATGATCTGACGCAGATAATCAGAGGCAGCTTCAAAGGAAGCCGCTTTAAAAAGGGACATGTAATTGTGCCGGAGGACATCCCCGTGCTCAAAAGCATGGGGAAGCTGAATCTGTACGTTCTGGAGCTGGACGGAGGCAGGCTGCATGAGAACGATGCGGCGCGTATAATAGCAGAATGCGCGAAGGGCAGCGGAGTGACGTTGAGCGAGCCGAATGAAGGCAAGATAGATTTTTTCGCGGAATTTGACGGACTGCTGAAGATAGACGAAGAGAGACTTTTGCGTTTATTGGAAGAGGACGACATAATGTTCGCTTCTCTGCGCGGAGACAGACTGGTATCAAAAGGAGAGAAAATAGCAGGGACGAGAGTTATTCCTCTTGTTGTCGAAAAAAAGGTCGGAGATTGGGCGCGGGAAGTGCTGACTCAGCCGCTGATATATGTCAAGCCTCTAAAAAAATTAAAAATAGGCTTGGTTACGACAGGCAGCGAGATAAAAGACGGATTGATAAAAGACACATTCGGTCCGGTTATGCGCGATAAATTCTCCGAGCTTGGCTGTGATGTGACAGAGCAACTCTTCCCCGGGGACGATGCGCAGGCGATATCGGACAGCATAAAAAAATGTATACAAAACGGCGCGGAAATGGTAGCGGTCACGGGAGGCATGTCTGTGGATCCAGACGATAGAACGCCTGCGGGGATAAGACTTTCCGGAGCGGACGTAGTGTCTTACGGCGCGCCTGTGCTGCCGGGCGCTATGTTCATGCTGGCGTATTTTAACGATATACCCGTGGTGGGTTTGCCGGGATGCGTTATGTTTGCACGCAGAACGGTTTTCGATCTGATAGTTCCGAGAATAGTCGCAGGAGAACGGCCGACTAAACAGGATATAAAAAAGCTTGCCCAGGGCGGGCTTTGCAGAGGGTGTGAAGACTGCACTTTTCCTAGGTGCGGTTTTGGAGCATAAATAATAGCTAGGAGGAAAAGCAAAATGGCTGATATTCCGAAGGGGAACCGGATTATGCCAAATAAAAAGCGAGATGTTTATCTTGACAATGCGGCGACGACGAAAATGCGTCCTGAAGTTCTTGAGGCTATGATACCTTATCTCACGGAGAATTACGGGAATGCTTCTGCTGTCTATGAGAAAGGCAGACGTGCGAACGCCGCGGTGGAGAATGCACGCGAACAGGTAGCTAAGTTAATCGGCGCTAAAAAAGCGTCAGATGTTTATTTTACCAGCGGCGGAACAGAGGGCGATAATTGGGCTATGCACGGTCCGTTGTATTATTCCGTTATAGAAGAAGAAGGAGATCATATTATAACGACAAAGGCGGAGCATCATGCCGTTATAAACACATGTCTGGATTTGAGAAAACGGGGATACGCGATTACATTTTTAAATGTGGATAAATATGGATCTGTCTCAGCGGAAGCAGTTGAGCGCGCGGTCAGACCGGATACGGTTCTTATAAGCGTAATGCTGGCAAACAATGAGATAGGAACTATAAACGATATAGCTTCTATCAGCAAAGTTGCAAGAGATATGGAAGTATTGATGCACACGGATGCTGTACAGGCTGCCGGACATATTCCGATAGATGTAAACGAGCTGGGCGTGGATATGCTGACAATGTCTGCACACAAATTTTACGGACCGAAGGGCGTGGGTGCGCTGTACATACGCAGCGGCGCAAACAGCGTTAAATCGTTTATGAACGGAGGCTCTCAGGAGGGAGCGCGGCGCGCAGGGACTGAAAACGTAGCCGGGATAGTCGGCATGGGAAAAGCGGCTGAGTTGGCTATGTTGGATATGAAAGAGACGGAAAGCAAAATTTTAGAGCTGAGAGAGCATATGGTGTCTCGCGTTCTCAGCGAAATTCCGGGAAGCAGACTTAACGGAAACCCTACGGCTCGCGTTCCGGGAAATGCGCATTTTACATTTGAAGATATTACATCGGAAGCTCTTCTTTTCAGACTGGATATGGCGGGAGTGTCATGCTCTGCGGGCGCGGCGTGCGAAGCAGGCTCTCTGGAGCCGCCTCATGTGCTTAAAGCGATTGGAATACCTGAAAAGCTGCTTAGAGGAAGTTTGAGATTCACGATTGGAAGATACAATACTATCGAGGATATAAATTATGCCGTAGACGTTCTCTCGGCGGCGGTCAAGGACCTTCGCGTAAAAAAGTGACGAAAATTTCCAGCAGACCGTTTTGCACTTAGCACATACTACTCATGAGGAGAAGCTTTCTCCGAGTTTGAGTGTCGAAAGGAGTGTGTGTTATGAAACCGATTGCGTTTGTTTGTGCGGCGGCAGGCATGGCCGCGGGCATTGCTATGGCGTGCGCTGCGCCCTGCGTAGAGCCTAAAGTGCGCAGAGTGTGCAAGCACTGCAAAAAGAGTATAGCCAGAATGTGCCGATGCTAAAGGAGCCGGGGCGGGTATTCCGTCCGGGATAAAAGTTAAAGGATGCCTCCTTCTTAATTTAGGAAGGAGGCAGTTTTTTAACAGCATGAAGATTCGGGCTTGTTTAGGTAAAATCAGCGTTAAGTTTTTATGCTGTTGGAATATCCGCTGTTGAAAAAAGCAACGATATGTTATATAATTATGACAAGAAACCTGCGCTTTGATTTGCGCATGAAAGGGCGGAATTTATGAAAGTATCAGATAAGACTACCACGTTCTCTTTTTCGAAGGACGTAGAAAATCCTGTGCGCGGTATAATCAAACTCGTATGTGATGCTATGAGACAAAAGGGATACGATCCGCTCAATCAGCTTGTGGGCTATATTATTTCCGGAGACCCTACCTACATAACAAGTCATAACGGAGCGCGCAAGCTTATAACGAGTTTGGACAGGGACGAGCTTCTCGAAGAGTTTATCTCTAATTATATTAAGAGACTTTGATTTCCGGAGGCGCATTTGAGTTATAAAAGAATAATAGGTCTCGACGTGGGCGACAAGCGCATAGGCGTTGCCGTTTCAGATCTTCTGCGCATTACGGCACAGGGCAAAGAGACTTATAACAGAAAAAGCGAGATGCAGGACGTAAAGTACTTTGCAGATATGTATCGTGATATGGATGCAGAGTGCATAGTTTGCGGTCTGCCTAAAAATATGAACGGCACAATCGGCCCTCAGGCTGAGAAGGTAATGGCCTTTGCGCAGAAGGTGGCTGAGGCTTCCGGAGCGAAGATTGTATATCAGGACGAACGGCTTACCACGGTGATGGCGGAGAGAGTGCTGATAGATGCTGACATGAGCCGCAAAAAACGCCGGAAGGTCATAGACAAGCTGGCGGCGGTTACTATATTGCAAAGCTATCTGGATTCCCACCCAGGCTGAAGTCTGTTTGGGACGTGCAAAATAACGCTAACTTAAAAAGAGATGAGGTAATTTTTTAATGACAGAGATTAACGAGCAGATGAACGAAAACATCCTGGAGCTGACAGATGAAGAAGGCAACGTAGCTCAATTTGAGAATCTTCTGGTTTTTGAATATGCTGAGAACTTCTACATTGCTCTGCTCCCTGTCGAGCCGCTGGAAGACATGGAGGACGGCGAGGTTCTCCTCATGCGAGTGGTCGAGGGCGAGGAAGAAGATACGTTCATGCCCGTAGAGACAGAGGAAGAGCTGGAAGGCGCTTGGAATGCTTTCATTGAAGAATACTATGGAGATTGCGAAGATGATTGCGGTGAACATGGCTGCGGCTGCGGTTGTGGTCACGACCATCACGAGCATTAATCAAGGAACAAAGCGTGAAGCGGAAAAAGCTTCGCGCTTTTAGCTTTTTTCAAAAAAATTTCACATAAGCATTGCAAATCACAGTAATGGTATGATATAATTTGCAAGAATGACGCACCTTTGCGCGGATGCTTGGCGTGTGCCTTTTTATAGATTGGGTGCCGAGCGCAGCGACGCAGAGGGAGGTAAAACAAATTATTTAGGAGGACGAAATGTCAGTAATTTCTATGAAGCAGCTTCTCGAAGCTGGCGTACACTTTGGTCATCAGACGCGCAGATGGAACCCTAAGATGAAGAAGTTCATCTTCACAGAGCGCAACGGCATCTACATCATCGACCTGCAGAAGACAGTGAAGAAGATTGAAGAGGCTTATTTCTTTGTTCGTGATGTAGCAATGGAAGGCAAGCCGATTCTTTTTGTAGGTACGAAAAAGCAGGCGCAGGAGTCCATCGAGACAGAGGCTAAGCGCTGCGGTCAGTATTACGTATCCAACAGATGGCTCGGCGGTATGCTCACTAACTTCAAGACGATCAAGTCCAGAATAAACGCTCTGCGCGACATCGAGCGCATGGAAGAAACAGGTGAGATCAACCTGCTGCCCAAAAAGGAAGTTATCAAGCTCATGCACGAGAAGGAAAAGCTTGAGAAAAACCTGGGCGGAATCCGTGATATGCCCCGCATGCCCGGCGCGATCTTCATCGTAGATCCCCGCAAAGAGCGCATAGCCGTTCAGGAGGCTCATGCTCTGGGTATTCCGATTGTCGCTATTGTAGATACAAACTGCGATCCCGATGAGATCGACTACCCCATCCCCGGTAATGACGACGCTATTCGTGCAGTAAAGCTCATATCTTCCAAGATGGCTGAAGCTGTAATCGAGGGCCGTCAGGGCGAGCAGATGGAGGACGTAGAAGAAGCTCCCATCGAAGCTGAAGCAGAGTAATATAACAAGCGCGGCAGATCGGCCGCACTAACAGTTTTTCTATATAAGGAGGAAACAACAATGGCAATTTCCGCAAGTGATGTAAAAACACTCCGCGAGAGAACAGGCTGCGGTATGATGGACTGCAAGAAGGCTCTCGTAGAGTCTGACGGCGATGTTGAAAAGGCAATAGAGATTCTGCGCGAGAAGGGTATGGCTAAGGCTGTTAAGAAGTCCGGCAGAATCGCAGCTGAAGGTATCGTTGAGTCTTATATTCACATGGGCGGCAGAATCGGCGTTCTCGTAGAAGTTAACTGTGAGACAGACTTCGTAGCGAAGACACCTCAGTTCAAAGCTCTCGTTCGCGATATAGCAATGCACATCGCAGCGTCCAATCCGACATGCGTTCGTCCCGAGGAGCTGGATCCCGCTGTTCTGGAGCATGAGAAGGAAATTCTCAGAGCGCAGGCTCTCAATGAGGGTAAGCCCGAGAAGATCGTGGACAAGATGGTTGAGGGCAGAATTCACAAGTACATCAAAGAAGTTTGCCTGCTGGAGCAGCCCTTCGTTAAAGATACAGACAAGAGCGTAGACCAGTACGTTAAAGAACAAATCGCTACGATCGGTGAGAACATTTCAATCCGTCGTTTCGTTCGCTATGAAATGGGCGAAGGCCTCGAGAAGAAGCAGGATGACTTTGTAGCTGAGGTTATGGCTCAGGCTGGCAAGTAATTTTTCAGGCATTTTAAGAGGACACACGTCGCTGTGTTCTCTTTTGCTGTAAGCACATAACGACAACAGAGGAGACAATATGGAAGCGAAATACCAGCGCATTATACTCAAAATCAGCGGAGAGGCTCTCAGCGGCAACGGTCAAAATATTGATTTTGATGTGGTTCGCAGAGTTGCGAAGCAAGTCGTCGAGGTCAACAATATGGGTGTTGCAGTCGGCATAATCGTAGGCGGAGGAAATATCTGGCGTGGGCGCCAAGGCCGAGATATGGACAGAGTTACGGCAGATCACATGGGTATGCTCGCCACTGTCATCAATTCTCTTGCGCTTCAGGATGCGCTCGAGGCTTTGGGAGTTAGCGCGCGTGTTCAAACTGCTATTGAAATGCGTCAGATTGCAGAGCCTTTCGTTCGCAGAAGAGCGATGCGGCATTTGGAGAAGGGCAGAGTGGTTATATTCGCATGTGGTACAGGAAATCCGTATTTTACTACAGACACAGCGACAGCTCTCCGCGCGGCGGAGATGGAGGCGGATTTGATACTGCTCGCTAAGAATGTAGACGGAATTTATGATTCCGATCCCAAAGAAAACTCCAATGCTGTACGCTATAATGATATTTCCTATATGGAGGTTATTGAGCGTGAACTAAAGGCGATGGATACGACAGCAATAACGCTCTGTATGGAAAATGACATTCCGATTATGGTTTTTGCTCTGGCAGAGGAGAACAGTATTGTCCGCGCGGTTTTGGGTGAACAGCTGGGCACACTAATTTCATGATTATGAATATACCTGAGAAAGCCCTCGTATCTTGAGGGCTTTTTTAATTAAAGAAAAGCGTATGAGAATATTAAGCTTAGCATGGAGATGCAATTAAAATAACTATTGTAAAAACTCTGAATTTCAAGTAAAATATTAAATGTTGGAACATATAATAGCAAATTATCAGGAGGCCTAAAATGAGCGTAGAACATGAGGCGCTGACTCGCGCAAAAGAAAAAATGGAAAAAACGGAGAAAGTCCTCGCGAATGAACTCGTAAGTATTCGAGCGGGAAGAGCAAATCCTAAGCTTCTCGAAAAAATAATGGTTGATTACTATGGTGCATCAACACCTATTACACAAGTAGGAAATGTCGCTTCTCCCGAGCCGCGTTTGCTCACTCTCACACTTTGGGACGCCTCTATGCTCAAAGCTGTAGAGAAAGCCATACTTGCGTCTGATCTCGGCCTTACTCCTTCTAATGACGGCAAGGTGATTCGTCTTGTATTCCCTGAGCCGACTGCGGAACGCAGAAAAGAACTGGTTAAACAGGCGAAAAAGAAAGCGGAAGATAGCAAAGTGGCTATACGTTCTATCCGCAGAGATGCGAATGATGCTTTTAAAAAAGATAAGAAAGCGTCTGCGATTACAGAGGACGACCTTTCCGCTCTGGAGAAAGAGGTGCAGGATCTCACCGACAAGGCTGTTAAACGCATAGACAAGATGATGCAGGAAAAAGAAGCGGAGATAATGGAAATTTGACGCACTTACTTGGTTGTACTCTTGGCGAAGCTCTTTACGAGCTGGAGAAGCAAGGGAAAAAGGTGCATGTAGTGCATTATTATGGCAAACGGCGCGATGAAAACGCAAATGATGAGCGTGTAGTGCGCGTGACTGAGCAGGACGGCGAGTTCACTCTCGTCGTCTGCGAGTTTGTTACGAGAATATAAAATATGCTGACGAGGTAACGATTTGGCAAAGCTGGTGGCGGAGGATTTCGCCGTAATTAAAAATATGCCGCGGCATGTCGCTATAATTATGGACGGCAACGGCCGATGGGCTAAGCGCAGGCTCATGCCGCGCTCGGTGGGACACAGGTACGGTACGGAAAGAGTCAAAGAGATGGTTCGTCTCTGCTCTGATATAGGGCTAGAGGTTCTGACGCTGTACGCTTTTTCAACGGAAAATTGGAAAAGACCCAAGGATGAAGTGGGAGTTCTCATGCGTTTGCTGGTGGAATACCTGCGCGGAGAGCTTGAAGAAATGAATAAAAACGGCGTAGTTTTTAAAATGCTGGGAGAAAAATCCCGACTGCCCGAGATTGTCCAAGAAGTAGTCGAAAACGCAGAAGAGACTACAAAAAACAACTCGGGACTCAAACTGTGCGTTGCAATAAATTATGGTTCTCGCGCTGAAATAGTCGAGGCGGCGCGCGCTTTGGCGGAGGACTATAAATCAGGAAAGATAACTGAAATAAATCAGGAGGCTTTTGAAAGCAGACTGAGCACGGCGGGCCTGCCAGATCCGGATTTAGTAATACGCACCAGCGGAGAGCAGAGAATAAGCAATCTGCTTATGTACCAGATCGCTTACTCCGAGCTGTATTTTACGGACACTTATTGGCCGGATTTTGACCCTAAGTGTCTTTTTGACGCATTGAAGGATTATGAGAACAGATCGCGCAGATATGGAGCGGCGGAGTAAATTATGGTAAAACGCATAGTTTTCGGCGTGGCGGCCGCGGCGATTCTGATAGCGCTGCTTATAGTTCATGGTTGGGTACTTATAGGATTTACTGTTGCGGCAGGTCTGATAATGACGTATGAGATACTGCGCACGATTCGAGCGGGAGGAGAAAATCCCGTATGCTCCGTCGCGTTTGTATTTGCGGCGCTGTCTATGCCGGCGTGTTATTTTGGCGGACTCAGCTGGACGATGTATCTTTTGGCTTTTTGCATATGCGCCATATTTGTGGTATGTGTTTTTTCAAAAAAACATTCCGCAGAGAGCATAATGCCCAGTATGCTTGCGTTGTGCTATCCGCAGCTTTTTTTGATATTTATGTATCTGATGGAGATGACGACTCCCAGAGATATTTCAATACTGATGCTGCTCACGGCATTTGCGGCGTCTGTATTTACGGATTCTCTCGCGTATTTTACGGGGAGAGCAATGGGAAGGCGCAAGCTTTGCCCTGAGATAAGCCCGAAAAAGACGGTGGAAGGCGCGGCGGGAGGTCTCGTCGGAGGCGCGGCAGGAGTTTTTCTGGCGGGGCTTATTTTCGGTTCGGGTCGATTCAGTCTGCTGATATACATACCTCTGGGAATTGTTCTGAGCGCTTTTTCTCAGATAGGGGATTTGTCGGCTTCCATGATAAAAAGGCACTGCGGCGTAAAGGATTACGGAAATCTGATACCGGGGCACGGCGGACTCATGGACAGGCTGGACAGCGTGCTGTTCATCATGCCGTTTACATACTTGTTTTTTGAGATAATGCTCGGCGGCTTGACGCATATTTAAGGAGATATTGTGAATAGAAAAAAAATAGCCGTATTGGGCTGCACAGGCTCGGTAGGCTCAAGTGCGCTTGAAGGAATAGCTAAGCTTCCTGAGAAATACGAAGTGGTCTCTCTCACGGCGAACAGCAGTATTAATAAAATAAAGCTATTGGCGGAGCGTTTTAGGCCCGCCTTTTTAGGCATTACGGACGATTCGGCAGATGTTTCGCCTCTCCGTGGTTTAGACTGTAAAATCGGCAGAGGAGCCGAAGCTTTGAAGCAAGCGGCAGAAGGCGCGGACATAGTTTTACTGTGCGTAGTGGGGATAGCGGGTCTGCCCGCTTTTGAATACTGCCTGCGACGAGGTATAACAGTTGCGCTCGCGACAAAAGAAGCGATGGTCTGCGGCGGTGCGGTTGCGCGCAGGCTGATGGACGAAACAGGAACGCGCGTTCTCCCCGTGGACAGTGAACTTTCTGCTATATTCCAGTGTCTTAACGGAGAACGCAAGGCGGAGCTGAGCAGAATTTTGCTTACGGCTTCGGGCGGGCCGTTCAGAACATGGGACGCTAAGGATATACCCGGAGCGACGGTGGAGCAGGCGCTCAAGCATCCGAACTGGAGCATGGGTGCGAAAATAACAGTGGACAGCGCGAGCATGATAAACAAGGGCTTGGAGATAATGGAAACGCGCTGGCTCTTTGACGTACCCAGAGACAAAATAGAAGTTGTAGTTCATCCGCAGAGCATAATTCACTCTATGGTGGAGTACAGAGACGGCTGCGTTATGGCGCAGATGGCAAACCCGGATATGACGCTTCCTATAATGTATGCTCTCAGCTACCCTGATCGTGAGCAGAACGTATGCGAAAAGCTGGATCTCTTCAGCGTGGGGACGCTGACATTTGAGAAGCCGGATCTGAATAAATTCCCCTGTCTCGCTTTAGCATATGAGGCGGCGGCAGAGGATGGAGCGCTTCAGCTGGCGCTTAATTCCGCAAATGAAATTGCGGTTATGGAATTTTTACAGCGCAGAATACCTTTCGGAGGGATAGCGCGCGTGGTGGAAGCAAGTATGAATAAATTTTGCGGTCTCAGGCTGAACAGCTTCGAAGATATTTATGAGGCCGATTTGGAAGTCAGAGCCTTTGCGAAGGAATTGATAGAATCGGGAGGAGCGATTTCACAAAGCTTTCAACAGATTTTCCACTAGATATGTTAAAATTCCAAAAAAGAGGCGGGCGTTATTTTTTCGCCGTGCCGCATATAATACGATTTTTCGCATATAGCTCTTTTAGAGCTTTGGAAACGAGGAGGTCTTGTTGGATACTGTTTTGACAATAATCGGCGGTCTCATAATGCTTACTGTACTTGTTGTGGCTCATGAGTTTGGGCATTTTTACGTAGGCAAGAGATGCGGAATAGATATAGAAGAATTCTCCGTAGGTTTTGGACCAAAGATATTGCAGCGCATACGAGGCGGAGTGAAGTATTCTCTCAGAGCGCTGCCTCTCGGCGGATACGTGCAATTTTTCGGCGAAGATGCCGAGGTGGATAACAATCCGCGCGCATTCAACAATGCAAAGCCGTTGAAGAGATTTTTGACGTATCTCGCCGGCCCCTTTATGAACCTGCTGTTTGCTTTCGTCGTCACGGTCGTGGTGCTCCTTGCGTTTGGAGAATACGCTCCGACAGCATATAATGTGACAGACGGCGGAGCGGCGTATCAGGCGGGGATTAGAAACGGAGACAGACTCGCGGAAGTAAACGGGCATAAGCTGGATTTCTCCATGGAGTTTGATGCAGATTATTTCTTTTATGATGAAAACGGAGAGATATTGTCCGGAGTAGATGTGACGGTTGAGCGTGACGGAGAGCTGATTGAGACGCACATAAATTACACCGCAGACGAAGAAGGCAAGGTTCAGCCTGAAATGGGCTACAACTATGAGAGACGCTACTTTGGCGTTTTTGAAGCTATAGGATTGGCGTTCAAGTGGCTCTACCTTATAGTTATGCAGATGCTGGATTTCTTGAAGAATCTCATATTTATGGGTCAAGGCGCGTCGGATGTAGCAGGTCCGGTGGGCACTATTTCGATAATCGGTCAGGCAATACGCTCGGGCTGGGAGGTCGTGCTCAGGATAGCGGCTCTGCTCAGTGTCAATTTGTTTGTGATGAATCTGCTGCCTTTTCCGGCTTTGGACGGCGGAAGAATAGTCCTGCTTGGCATTGAGAAACTGAGAGGCAAGCCCATACCGAGAGACAAAGAGGCGGTAATAAACTTGGCGGGCATGGCGGTGTTGTTCGGCTTGATGATAGTGTTGACGTATCAGGATGTGAGCCGATTGATAACAGGCGGATAAAACATACGAGGGGAAAATGAGCAAAAGATATATAGATGTTGCAGGAGTGCGCATAGGCGGAGGCGCTCCTGTTTCTATTCAGTCTATGACAACGGCGGATACGGCGGATACGCAGTCTGTTTTGGCACAGATACGCGAGCTGGAGGAGGCGGGCTGCGAGCTGGTGAGAGTCGCGGCGTATGACTTGAACAGCGCGAAGAACATAAGAAATATTGTCGATGGAACAAGTCTGCCCATAATAGCGGATGTACATTTTGATGCAGGGATTGCGATTGCAGCTATAGAAGCGGGCGCGCATAAGGTGCGCATTAATCCGGGGAATATAGGCAGCAGAGATAAAATAGAGAGCGTAGTGAGAGCGGCGAAAATGGCAGGCGTGCCTATTAGAGTAGGTGCCAATTCGGGCTCTCTTGCAAAGGATTATGCCGGATTAAAGCTCAGCGATGCACTGGTAGAGAGCGCACTGTCAAACGTGCGCATATTGGAGAAGCTGGGCTTTTACGATATAGCCATTTCTCTAAAAGCGTCAGATGTAAGCGCAACGATACAAGCATACCGCAAAATGAGCGGAATAGTGGACTATCCTTTGCATCTAGGCGTTACAGAAGCCGGAGCGTACGCCGCGTCAGTGGTCAAGTCCTCTATTGGCATAGGTTCGCTTTTGGTGGATGGGATAGGAGATACAATTCGGGTTTCCGTCACCGGAGATCCCGTGCGAGAAATAGGGGTTGCACGCGACATATTGAGATATAGCGGAGTCAGAAATTTCGGCCCGGAGATAATATCCTGCCCGACGTGCGCGAGGACGAAAATAGATTTAGAGAAAATGGTCGAGCGCGTAGAAAAGCTGACGGCTAACATGACGGCTCCGCTCAAAATAGCTGTAATGGGCTGCGCTGTAAACGGCCCGGGAGAAGCAAAGAGCGCAGACGCCGGCATAGCGGGAGGAAAAGGCGAAGGGTTGATTTTCATACGAGGCGAGATATACAAAAAGCTTCCGGAAGAAAAGCTGCTCAGTGAGTTTGCGGACGTTCTTGAAAAATTGGCAAAGGAGATGGAAGCGTAAATGCAGCCCGGCGGTATAAATAAAAAGCTGATAGACGGAATGATAGCCTCTCGCGGGGACAAATTTAAAGGAATTACCTTTGATAAGCTGGCGTACAGCCGATCTTGCAGACAGTATATTATATTTTTGATTTCAGACGAAAAGATTTCCATAGGGAATTTAAATACGCTTGAAAAATTTATCGTATCCAAGCTGCGCAAGTTTGACGGAGTTTTCAAAGTTATAGTGCGCAGACCGAAGGAAGATATAGCAAAAGACGCTGATTTTGCCGAGGTCGTGAAAGATATGATAGTTATGAACATGCCTGCGCTTGCGCCGCATGTCGTAGGCTGCACTGTCAAGCGCGACGGAAATTCCATAAGCATGAGCTTCCCCAGAGAGATTTCGCCCGAGCTGATGCGCAGGCTGGGCGCCGTTAAGCTGGTGGAGGATTATCTGCTCTGGACCTATGGAATGGAGATGAAGGTACGCGAGCTGAAATTTGAAGAGGCTGAGGTTGACCCCTCCGAGCTTATGCGCTATTCCGGATTTGTAATTAATGAAGAAATGCAAGAGCCGAAACGGCCTCAGTCGAGCGGGCCGCTGCCGTGGGAAGGTGCGCCTGCTCCGAGGCAGGAGAAGCCCGCGCCCAAGCCCGAAAAAACAGAAAAGAAAGCTCCAAAGCCCGGTTCTGCTCTTTTGGGGAAGAAAATCCAGGAAGACAGCGAGGATATGATGTATATAGACGCGGATCAGGACGTTACGGTAGAAGGCGAGGCGTTCGGCGTAGATCTGCGTTTGCTGCGGGACGGAAAATTCACGGTGTGTTCTTTTGCGCTGACAGATAAAAAGACGAGCGTTCCATGCAAAATTTTTAAACGAGGAGACAAAACCGACGAGCTGGGATGCTTTAAAAACGGGAAAAGATACAAGGTTCGCGGAAAATTTGCTTACGACACGTTTGTTAAGGATAATGTCATAGAAGTGAAGGACGCCGTGGAGCTGCTTCCGCTGCCCGAGCGTGAGGATACGTCCGAGGAGAAGCGCGTGGAGCTGCATGTCCACACCACAATGAGCGCGCAGGACGCGCTGAACGACCCGGACAAGCTCGTAGGCCGTGCTGCAAAATGGGGGCATAAGGCTATAGCGATCACGGATCACGGTGTGGTTCAGGCCTTCCCGGACGCTGCCAATGCCGGGAAGAAATACGGTGTTAAGATAATTTTTGGCATGGAGGCGTATCTGGTTGACGACTCCAAGGGTGTCTATCAGGGAGAGAGGGATTATTCTTTTGATGATGAATTTGTAGTTTTTGACATAGAGACTACGGGTCTTTCGCCGAAAAACTGCGGCATAACGGAGATTGGCGCTGTTAGAGTGGCAGGCGGCGAATTGAAAGATACTTTCAGTACGTTTGTAGATCCTGAGATGAGGATTCCGCCCAATATAGTATCGCTCACAGGCATTACGCAGGACATGGTGGCAGGAGCGCCTAAAACAAAGGAGGCACTGGAAAAATTCTGGGAGTACGTAGGGGATACAAAATGCCTCGTTGCTCATAATGCCTCTTTCGACACTTCGTTTATATTTGGAAAATCCAACGAGCTGGGGATAGAATTCAAGGCGGATGTATTGGACAGCGTGGCGGTGGCGAGAGCTGCTTTGCCTGATATAAAATCGCACAAGCTGAATATTCTGGCGAAGCATTATAAAATACCGCTGAAACACCATCGTGCTATGAACGATGCGCAGGCGACTGCCAAAATACTTTTAAAAATGTTTGCTGATATGCGCGAGAAGGGAGTAGAAACTCTGCGCGGCATGGATTCGCTCATCCCGAAAGGAAAAATAAGCAAACACGCCCGCGCAAATCATGCAATACTTTTGTGCAAAAACAAGACAGGTCTTACAAACCTATATCGGCTGGTATCATACTCTCATCTCGAGCATTTTTACCGCAGGCCAAGGATACCGAAAAGCATGCTGACTAAATATCGGGAAGGACTCATCCTCGGGTCTGCCTGCGAGCAGGGCGAGCTTTTTCGAGCGGTGCTTGCGGGGAAGGGCGATGCGGAGCTTAGGAGAATAGCCTCTTATTACGATTATCTCGAAATCCAGCCGAGAAGCAACAACATGTTTTTAGTGCGCGAAGGAACGGCGACGGAGGCTCAGCTGGAGGAATACAACAGAAAAATATATAATCTGGGAAAGAGCATGGGAAAGAGAGTGGTCGCTACGACGGATTCTCATTATTTAGATCCCGAGGATGCAATATTCAGAACGGTACTTCTGGATTCGCTCGGCTTTAAAGACGCCGATACTCCCACGCCGCTGTATTTCCGCACGACGGATGAGATGCTGGAAGAGTTTTCATATTTGGGCGAGGATGCTGCGCGCGAGGTAGTTATAACATCGCCGAATGAAATAGCTGAAATGACTGACGAGCTGGAGCTGTTCCCCGGCGAGACTGTTATGCCGGTTGTAGACGGAGATGCAGAAGAAATAGAGGAGCTGGCATATAGGAGAATGCGCGAACGCTACGGCGCTCCTCTGCCCGAGCTTATTGGAAAGAGACTGGACAGAGAGTTGGGTTCGATAATAAAGCACGGCTTTGCAGTTTTGTACTGGATAGCGTATAAGCTGGTTAAAAAATCCAACGACGACGGATATCTCGTAGGCTCGAGAGGCTCTGTAGGCTCGTCTCTGGCTGCTTATGCTATGGGAATTACTGAGGTCAATCCGCTTCCTCCGCACTATCTTTGTGAAAAATGCAAGCATGTGGATTTTGATATAGACGACAGGTACACCTGCGGTGTGGACATGCCTCCGGCCGTATGCCCCGTATGCGGAGCAGATATGACAGCGGATGGGTACGATATACCGTTTGAAGTTTTTCTGGGGTTCAATGCGGACAAAGTTCCGGATATAGACCTCAATTTCTCCGGAGAGTATCAGGCGAAGGCTCATGCATATGTCGAGGAGGTTTTTGGGCAGGGGCATGTTTTCCGCGCGGGTACGATAAGTGCTATGCAGGATAAAACGGCAGCAGGAATTGTGCGAAAATACATGGAAAAGCGCGGCCGAAGCGCGCCCGCCGCCGAGATTGACAGACTGGCTCAGGGTATGAGCGGCGTAAAGCGTACTACAGGTCAGCATCCGGGCGGAATGGTTATAGTTCCGCGAGACAGAGAGGTGTACGAATTTACCGCGATACAAAAGCCGGCGGATAAAATAGAAGGAAATTCCGTGACGACTCACTTTGACTTTAACTCCATGCACGATATTTTGATTAAGCTGGATATACTCGGTCACGATAATCCTACCATTATAAAAATGCTTCAGGATTTAATAGGGTTCGACCCTCTGAAGATTCCGCTCAACGACCCGGAGACAATGTCTCTTTTCAGCAGCGTAAAAGCGCTGGGAATAACTCCGGATCAAATACGCGGGATAGATGTAGGGACTCTCGGGATTCCCGAATTCGGCACACCGTTTGTAAGAGGTATGCTCAAAGATACGAAGCCGACGACCATGGAGGAGCTTATAAGAATATCCGGACTGTCTCACGGCACGGATGTTTGGCTCGGGAATGCAAAAGATCTCATATCAGAGGGCGTGACGAATTTGAAAGGCGTTATCTGCACGCGCGACGACATCATGAACTATCTGATAAAAAAAGGTGTAGATCCGCTTATATCATTCCAGACTATGGAGAGCGTCAGAAAAGGCAAATGGGCAAAAGGCAAAGAGAAAAATCGCGAGAAGCAGGAAAGTGCTATGCGTGAGGCGGGCGTGGAGGATTGGTTCATAGAGTCGTGCGCGAAAATAGCGTATATGTTCCCTAAAGCACATGCGGTGGCATATGTGGTTATGTCGCTGCGAATAGCGTACTGCAAAGTACACTATCCGTCAGAATTCTATGCTACATATTTTACTGTAAGAGCTACGGAGTTTGACGCGTCTGTGGTGGCAGGAGGCAGAGAGGGAATACTGAAACATATGGCTGAGCTGGAAAACAGCGAACGCAAGCTTTCGGCGACAGAACAGAATTTAATAACCATACTCGAGGTAGCCTTGGAGATGCTGGCGAGAGGGATAGAGTTTCTTCCTGTGGATTTGAAACGCAGCACGGGGAAGAAGTTTACGATAGAAGAAGGCAACTTGAGAATTCCGTTTATCTCTATTCCGAAGCTGGGCGAAAAGGCGGCGGAAAAGCTGGAGGAGGAGGCGAAAACTCCGTTCCTGTCTGTAGATGAAGTAAGGCAGCGCGGAAAAATATCTTCTAATGTAATAGAATCCATGAGGGATATGGGCTGTTTCGCAGGTATGCCTGAGAGCGCTCAGATGACATTGTTTGACGATATATTGCAGACCGGCTAAGCGCGAAAAAAGCCGAACGGAGGTTTGTTGACTTAGCGGTTATTACGCGATATAATAAACTAGTACGCTTGTGCAGTGTATACTTTTATATATAAGCAACAGGTACAGTAAGGAGAAGAAGAGCATATGAAGGGACGCAACGTAGTGATACTGTTGTTAGTAGTACTGATAATAGCGTCATGCGCATTTGTAGTCGTACATGGTTTTACCTACGGCGAAAAAGGAGAATACACCTTTAGCCCGATTAAATCCATAAAAATGGGACTTGATCTGACGGGTGGTGTATATATAGTTTACGAAGCGGCAGATCCGTCTGTAGAGGATTTGGATACCAAGCTGCAAGGGGCGATGGACATATTCCGAACGCGACTCGACAGCAAGGGCTTCACGGAAGCGACTATTACTAAACAGGGTACCACTAAGATAAGAGTTGAGATTCCTATCAATTCTACAAGTGAGATTACAGATTCGAGCGAAGTAATTTCATTTATAAGCGAACCTGCTAAGCTGCAATTTCTAAAGCCGGACGGAACGGTGATAATGGAAGGCTCGGCAATAACAAAAGCAGAGCCGATGATGACTCAGGCGAGCGGCTCCGGCGGATCGCAATATGTAGTATCCTTTGAGATGAGCGAAGAAGGCGCTCAGGCGTTTGAACAGGCGACCACAGAGCTCGCCGAGGTTTACAACAGCGGGAATTCATCCGAAGCGTATATCACAATTACGCTGGACGGAAATGTAATTTCTCAGGCGAGCGTAACAAAAGCCATCTCCGGCGGTTCTGCAATGATAGAAGGAAGCTTCACCCAGCAGGAAGTTCAGGATCTGGCTATGCAGATACAGAGCGGCGCGCTTCCTCTGGATTTGAATGTAACGGAACAGCGCTCCATAAGCGCAACTCTGGGCGACGAAGCGTTGGACAAGGGCGTTCTCGCAGGCATAATAGGCTTGTGCATACTTATGGCGTTTATGATAGTTGTGTACAGAGTTCCCGGCATTATGGCTGATATTGCTCTCATAGCATATATCACAATGACGCTTTTTGCACTCGCGCTTTTTGAAATACAGCTTACTCTTCCCGGTATAGCCGGTATCATACTGGGCATAGGCATGGCGGTAGATGCAAACGTAATTATATTTGCGCGTTTCAGAGAGGAGCATCTCGCGGGCAAGTCAATCAGGACGTCGCTCAAATCCGGATTTAACAAGGCGACGAGCGCAATTATAGACGGTAATGTTACGACGGTGATTGCCGCGGTAGTGTTGGGAATATTCGGCACCGGCTCGATAAAGGGCTTTGCGTATACTCTGGGTATAAGCATTGTAATCTCGATGATTTCCGCACTGTTTATTACACAGATGCTCATGAAGCTTCTGACAGGTATCGCGCCGAACGGCGATAAGATGTATATGATGCCTGCCAGACATAAGGAGGAAACCGCGAAATGATAGTAAAGAATTTTAAGTGGTTTTTGATGCTGCCTATAGCGGCGGTTGTCGCGGCGCTCATCGTAGGCTTTGCCTGCGGGGGATTCAATTTGGGTTTGGATTTCACAGGCGGCACGGTAATTAACATAGAAATGGGTACTGAAGATTTCAGCGATCAGACGGTCGCGGATGCAGTGCGGAGCGTAGAAGGCGTACAGGGAGAAGTTTCGGTTACTAAATCTGAGAATGTCGCGATAGTGCGCATTCAGGATATAGGCGATGAAGCCGCGACAGGCGATCTTGTTGCCAGCATCGTAGACAAGGTAGCAGAGACGTACAGCGGAGCAGAGCAGAAAAGCATAGATTCCGTAGGCGGAACGGCGAGCGGTGAGCTGATTAAAAACGCGGCTCTTTCTATAGCGATAGCCGGTATATTGATGCTGATTTACATCTGGATAAGGTTTGATCTTTACTCCGGAATAGGAGCGCTGGCTGCGCTGCTCATCAACATTCTCGTGATGGTATGCGTAATGTGTATTTTCAGGGTTCAGTTGGACAGTACGTTTATAGCTGCATGCCTGACAATACTGGGTTACTCCATAAACGATACCGTGGTTCTGTTTGACAGAATACGTGAGAATATGGGCAAATTTGATAAAAACACTGACAGCGATGCATTGGTGACGACGAGTGTAAAGCAGACTTTGGGAAGAACAATAAACACTTCTGCAACTACTCTGATAATGGTAGCGTGCGTATTCATACTCGGAGTAGACTCTATACGAATCTTTACGTTCCCGCTGCTTATCGGCATTGTGGTAGGTACGTACAGTTCAATATTCATTGCGGCGCCGATTTGGATTAAGCTGGAAAAGAAATTCGGCAAAGGTAAGAAAAAGAGCAGAGTAAAGGTTATAAGCTAGACTAAACTATATAAAAACGAAAAAAGGGGACAATTGCGTTCCCTTTTCGTTTTATAGCTTGTTTTTTACTTTTTTATTACGGAGAAACTGTATGCGATATAAAAGACGGCGGCCGGATATAACAGCGGCAGATAAAAGAGAATACGCGAGCCGAGCCGGGGTGGGCAGCGTAGTCGCGGGCATGGCGTTGGCTAGAGGTATAGATCCGGAAGGGTTGAATGATTATCTAAATCCAAAGGAAGAAATGCTTAGCGATCCTATGCTGTTTAAAAATATGAGCGCCGCCGTCGATAGAATACGGGGCAGCATATCGCGGGGTGAGAAGATAACTGTCTACGCGGATTATGATGCAGACGGTACAAGCGCGTGCGCTATAATGAAGCTGTGTCTGGAGCAGATGGGCGCCGATGTGACGACGTATATTCCGGACAGATTCAAGGAAGGCTATGGCACAAATCCGACCGCGATACGTGCTATCGCAGCGCAAGGGACTAAGCTCATAATAACTGTAGACTGCGGAATCCGAAGCAACGACGACGTAGCTTTAGCTAAAGAGCTTGGCATGGATGTAATAATAAGCGATCATCACGAATGCGGCGAGCTGCCTGATACACCGTATATATTAAATCCTAAAATGCCCGGCGAGACGTATCCCTTCGGCGAACTTTGCGGAGCGGCGATGGCATATAAGATCGCCTATGCTTTGGTGGGAGAGAGCGCGAATGAATTTTTAGATTTGGCAGGCTTTGCGACGATAGCGGATATAGTACCCTTGCGGGGAGAGAACAGAGTAATCGCGTCTCTGGGATTAAAGAAAATACGTGAAAACCCGCGAGAGGCATTTGCGGAGCTGGCTCGAAGCGCCGGGATAACAACGGACAGCGTCAAGTCGTATGAGGTAGGCTTTGTGCTCGCGCCGAGAGTGAACGCCGCCGGCAGGCTGGAACACGGCAATCTTGCCATGGAGCTGTTCACGACTCAAAATCCCGTCCGCAGGCGAGAGTTGGCGGATAAGCTTAACACTTTGAACGACGAGAGAAAGAGCCGGCAGAGAAAAATGGCGGAGACGGCGAAGCAATATGTCAGAGAGAATTTGCCTCTTTCAAAAACATGGGTCATAGTTGTGTCGCATGACGGATGGGACTTAGGCATCGTAGGCTTAGTGGCTTCTGCCCTTGTGGAGACTTTTAATCGTCCGTGCGTAGTCATGTCTGATTCAGGAGACGGGAAGTTTTTAACGGGATCGGCGAGGAGCATACCCGGCGTTGACATTTATCAGATTTTGTGCAGCATGAGCGACATATATACTCGCTTTGGAGGACATGAACAAGCCGCAGGGCTGACTTTTCCGCGTGAGAAGCTGCAGGAATTCACCGTCGGAGTGAACGAATATGCCTCCGCTCATTACGCTGCGAGCGATTTTGTGCAGGTTAAAACATATGATGACGAAATAGATCCAAAGGATGCTTCGCCGAGTCTTGTGCGAACCATAGATAAATTTGAACCGTTTGGCGAGGCGAATCCAAGGCCGGTTTTCCTTATTAAAGAACAGAGAATCCCGCATGTCAGGATAATGCGGGATCAGCATTATAAGTTTACTTTGGAAGAATTGGATGTAGTGAAGTTCTATGCTGACGAAATGGCAGAAGAGGGGGACGAGGCGAACATACTCGGAGAGCTTTCTCTCAATACATTTCGCGGAGCGGTGAACGTACAAATGATAGTTGCTGATATTAGCACGACACAAGGAGATGTTATGAATTACAATCAAGCTCAATATATGAGGACGTTTATTCAAGAGATAACAGGTCTTGCGGATATAAGAGAAAATCCAAGGGATTTTAATGTGTATAAAGGCGAGCCGGGCTTTTTGAAGGAGCTGCAGGCCGATTTGTCCGAGCCTATAGGCACGGCCGTAATCTGCAATTCGTATATCGGCGCGGAAAAAATTCTGGAACTTATACCTGATGGCGCGAACATTTCTAAAGACGGTGTTCCTTCAGATACGGCAGAAAATGTAATTTGCTTTAATGCAAAAAATCCCCAGGCTCTTTTTAACTATAAAAACATATATTTGGTAGGAGCGTGTGCCTTGGCGCGCAAGTTCCCGAATGCTAAAATACTCATGACTAAGGATATGTATAAGCAGTACGAGAGTGAATCCAAGGGGTATTTCGCAGACAGAGAGACTATGCGCAGGTATATCTCAGCTTTGAGAGAGGCGCTCCAACATAAAGCAGGATATGAAACTATATCTGAACTTCTTCGCGATACTGCACAAATTGCGGTAGGAGATGAGTATACGGACTCCGATCTCAAAAGAGCATGGCTCGTAG
>UQXU01000009.1 GCA_900545085.1 uncultured Eubacteriales bacterium | reverse complement strand
GAAATCAAAACGGATTTTGTCCGAAAATTATCAATTTACATAAATATAGTATATTGGAATTACTTTACATTGTCAAGCTAATTGTTACAAATTTATTTATTTAATCGTCTAAAATAGAAAAATTTCTCATAAATTTCATAAAATTACTAAATTTTTACTGGAGGATAACTTATGGTCAAGTATATATGGGCTGCATTGATAAGCATAGGGATAACTCTAGGATTGCTCAGCGGCAGAGCAGATGAGCTGTCCTCCGCGATAATGTCCAGCGCACAAGACGCCGCCGCATTCGCGCTCAGCCTGATAGGAGTGTACGCTCTGTGGCTGGGTCTGCTTCAGATTCTTGAAGATTCAGGGGCGATACGCGCGCTTTCTCAGCGAGCAGAGCGGCTCGTGAGGCTGCTTTTCCGTGGTTTAAAGCAAAAAAGCCGCGCCATAAGCCTCATTACGCTCAATCTCGTCGCAAATATGCTCGGCATGGGGAACGCCGCTACCCCATTCGGACTTGCTGCAATGCAGGCCATGCAGGAGGAGAACAATCATAATACCCTCCCCAGCCACGATATGTGCATGTTTATTATACTTAATACTTGCTCTGTACAGCTACTCCCGCTGACTATAATAAGCGTGCGGGCAGCCGCGGGCAGCGCCTCACCCGCAGACATCGTTCTTCCTGCGTTTTTAGCCACACTGATAACTGCAATAATCGGAGTTTCTCTGGCGTCTCTCGCGCGCCGCTTCTGCACGAGGCGCGGCATATGAATATAGCCGAATACGCACTGCCTGTATTCATCGCCGTTGTATTAATATACGGTACAGTGCATAAAATCGACGTTTTCGAAAGTTTTATAAAAGGCGCGAGAAAAGGACTTTCCGTCGCTCTTCGCATTCTGCCGTATATTGTAGCCATGATTTTCGCAGTGGACATATTCTCAGCCGGAGGCGGCTTTGAGATTCTCAGCGCGGCCATATGTACCGTCGTCGGTTCGAGCGTCCCCACTGAGATAATCCCTCTCGCTCTGATGCGCCCGTTTTCAGGCGGCGCCAGCATAGGGCTTTTGAGCGCTCTCTACTCTACAGCAGGCGCAGACAGCTACGCCGGCCGCGTCGCGTCTGTATTTATGGGCAGTTCCGAAACTCTCTTTTATACAACTTCTGTTTATCTCGGCAGCGTAGGGCTTTCTAAAACGCGGTATATAATTCCCGTCGCTCTGTTTACAGACATATGCGGCATAGTGTGCTCGTGCATATTAGTTAATTTATTTTTCTAAGCAATTACATTTCAGAGCGCATGTTCTATACAATGACCGGATTGCGCCCTCTTCTTTAACAAAAAAGATGCGCCGTCGTATAAAGCGCATCTTTTAAGTATTTAAATATCAAACGATAATTTATTCCGCGGCCTGAGCCTTTTCTTCCTGCTGCTCCTGTCCTTCCTGAACATCATTATTTTTTTCTTTTTCTTTGTCTTTCTTCTGCTTTTCGCTCTTTTCGGGCTGCTTCTCCCGCTTTTTTTTGGGCTCCGGCGTCACATCGTCAACCGAATATTCCCGCGCCTCAGCCGTGCCGTCCTCCGTGACGATGCGCACGCGCACGAGCTGCTTGAGCGCACTTTGGCCTATTACCGTCCCCACACCGTCAGGCGTTTTGACATCGCTGCCTACACGAGGCAGAACCTTCTGCAATTCTTCATAATACTCATGCTCATAATTCAGACAGCACATCAATCTTCCGCAAAGTCCGCTTATCTTAGTCGGAGAGAGAGACAAGTTCTGCTCCTTCGCCATTTTTATAGATACCGGCTGAAAATCTCCGAGAAAAGCGGAGCAGCACGCCGGGCGGCCGCACGGGCCCAGCCCTCCGAGCATTTTAGTCTCGTCGCGCACGCCTATCTGCCTCAGCTCTATTCTCGTCTTGAATACTCCTGCCAAGTCTTTAACCAGCTCACGGAAGTCAACTCTGCCCTCTGCCGTGAAATGAAATACTATCTTGCTGGCGTCGAACGTATACTCCACGTTAATGAGCTTCATTTCCAAATTGTGCTTTTCTATCTTTTGTCTGCATATATCAAACGCCTGCTTTTCCAGACGCCTGTTTTCTTCTATAACCGCGTAATCATGCTCGTCCGCTTTCTTTTTGACTCCGCGCAGCGGTTTGGTGAGCTCGCTGTCATCCACTGTTTTTCTGCCTACGACTACAGTGCCGAATTCAACTCCCCGCACTGTTTCGACAATTACTCCGTCGCCTACCGCGAATTCTTCCTCTCCGGGTGCAAAGTAGTACACCTTACCCGCTTTTTTAAATCGAACGCCTATCACGTCAGACATTTTACGTATACCTCCAAAATAGACAGCGCGGCTCCCTCCAACAAAAGCCTGCTGTTCACGCCCGAGCTTATCTCTTTCAGACGCGCTTTTTCCATAAGTATCTCTATCATATAGCAAATTGCTTCGTTTGTAAAGCGAGCCGCACATTCTCTTATATCTTCCGACATATCCGGATTGAGCAGGTTCTCTTCCAACCCCAGGCGAAGCATAAGCCCGTCCCGCAGGATTCCCGCCGCGCTCTCCAAGCCCGCGCGCACATCGCCGGACTCCAGCTTCTCCGCCAGCGCCACCGCGTTTATCCTGCCTATGCTGCTTACAAAATCCAGAGCTTTTTTTCTCCGGTCATGGAAACTCTCGTCTCCGTCCAGCTCTATAGCTCTCGCCGCGCTCCCGCCGCTCTGTGCTATCGCCGCTTTGCTGATATTAGGC
The DNA here is from genome assembly GCA_900545085.1 of uncultured Eubacteriales bacterium. Taxonomy (GTDB): domain Bacteria; phylum Bacillota; class Clostridia; order Christensenellales; family Christensenellaceae; genus Scybalosoma; species Scybalosoma faecavium. Next base: position 35,794 of record UQXU01000009.1, on the reverse strand, counting down.
AATTCCTCGGCGAGCCTCGCCCTGCTCTTCGGCGGTAAGGCTATGTTTGCACAGCGCGATCTTATCGTAGGCAGAAGCGCTCCTACATTGTCCGTAGAGAGCAAAAAATACATGCCGTCCGGAGGTTCTTCTATGCTCTTTAATAAATAGTTTTGCGCTTGTTCAGAAAGCTTATGCGCGGCTTCTATATATGCGACGCGCTTTTCCCCTTGAACGGGCGCGTTTTTAATTAAATCTGCAACTTTGCGCACCTCAGGCAGCGGTATCTCTTTCTCTCCTGATATATGCAGATAGTCTATCATTCCGCCTGCGTTCAGCATCTTGCACATTTTGCAGTCGTCCCGGCCTACGCCATTTCGGCAAAAGACAGCATATACAATATCCATTGCCGTCTTATGCGCCTCCGCCTGAGCTGTCGCCGATATTATCACAGCCTGAGGCATTCGTTCCGCAATCGCTTTTATATTCATCATAGCCCGTAGCGCGGAAGTATAAATTCATCCGCAAAGCGGCAGAGCTCTTTCCTCGTCTCTTCCATCGAGCCTGACGCATCTATTATAATTATCCGTTCCTCACGCTCAGCCTGCTCCTTAAAGCCTCTGTATACTCTGGAAAAAAAATCCGCTCCGCTGCTTTCCAGCCTGTCCTGCGAGCTTCTGGGCTGCATCCTCTCGAAAGCAAGCTCAGGTGAAACATCAAACATCAGCGTATAATCCGGCATACATTTCTCAGCCGCATATCTGTTTATCTGCATTACTGTATCCAGCCCTAAACCTCTGCCATAGGCCTGATAAGCCACGGAGCTGTCAATATATCTGTCGCACAGCACAACACTGCCGTTTTGAACAGAGGGCAGTATAATTTCGTCTATATGCTGAACCCTCGCCGCCGCGTACAGCATAGCCTCGGTATAATCCGTCATCTCCCCGCTCTCCTTGCTGAGCAGTATTTCACGTATTTTCTCAGAGATAGGACAGCCCCCCGGTTCACGTGTGAGCACTGCGTCAATGCCTTTTTCGGACAGATATTCGCTCAGCAGACTCATCTGCGTACTCTTTCCGCAGCCGTCTACCCCTTCAAATGTGATAAATAATCCTCTCATAAGCGCTATCCCACGATTTTTTCCAGCAGCTCCTTCAGCTCCTGAGTGTTTTGAACTACATAATCCGCGCCGCAGCCGCGCATCTCGTCCTCCTCGCCATAGCCGTACAGCACGGCGATGCTCGTCAGCCCGAGCTCATTAGCGGAAGTAATATCAGAGGAGCGATCTCCGATCATTATACAATCCTCCGGCTCAGCTCTCAGCTCGTCCAGAGCGGCGCGCAGGACTCCTATCTTGCTGTCTCGGCCCAGATTCTCTGCCGCGCCCCACTGCCCTGACATCATGTTCTCAAGCTCAGCGTGAACCCCTATTATCGCGTCCGCCTGAGGCTGAGGCTTAAGAGTTGCTATGTAGTTTTTGCCGCCGAGATTTTTCACGGTCTCTCCGCACTCCGCCACTCCCGGATATACCTCGCTCATCCGCAGTCCCTCGCCATTGTAATTCGAACGGAAAGTAACTATAGCCTCGTCAATCTGCTCCTCCGGGAATTTAAAATACTCACTCACGGTGTATCTCAAAGGCGGCCCCAGTCCCAGTTTCATTGTGCTCTCGGGGGGAACCGCTCTGCCTAGCTTTTCAAACATTTTTTCAAATGCCCAAAACAGCCCCGGCTTGCTGTCCATCAGAGTTCCATCCAGATCCCAAAAAACGTATTTCATCTTACCCTCAATCTCATTTTTGCCTGACTCTATTCTGCAAGCTCGCAGCGCATTTTTTCTAAGTCGAAGTAAACCTCAACCATAGTCAGCCCATGCGCCGGAGCCGTAGCTCCTGCGTCCGGTCTGCTCCGGCTTTCGAGTATATCACGAACCCATTCCGGATTCTGTTTATGCTTCCCCACATCTATAAGCGTACCTGCGATTATTCTGACCATATTGTATAAAAAGCCATCGCCGTATACGTCAATATCTATGAAATCTCCGCGCCTGCTCACTCTCAACGCAAATATTGTGCGCACGGTATACGTTATCGGAGAGCCCGCCGCCTGAAAGCATTTAAAATCGTGCTTTCCTTCTATTATCTTGGCGGCTCTGATCATGGCGTCCACATCCAAAGGCATCCGTACATGAGCCGACATATTCCTGTAGATCGCACTCGCATGAGCCGCATTGCATATCGTATAGCGGTAATGCTTGCCTTTTGCGTGCTTTCTGACATGGAAATCTGCCGAGACCTCTCTCGAGCTTTTTATACGTATATCCGGCGGCAGTATATTGTTCATCACGTAGCACATTTTCTCCGGCGGTATCGTTGTTTTTACGTCACAGTGCGCCATCTGCCCCAAGGCGTGAACCCCTGCGTCCGTCCGCCCTGCGCCCGCCACGTGTACGCTTTCTCCCGTTATGCCGGTCAGAGTATCCTCGATGACCTCCTGAACAGTAACAGCGTTTTTTTGACGCTGCCAGCCCGAATATGCCGTTCCGTCGTATTCAATTTGAAGAAGTATTCTCATAAGTAAATTATTATTGCAGCGCCCAACACAGCCGTAACCCCCGCAGCTATCCAATCCGCCGCATGAATATGAAGCTGCTTCATGCGTGTTCTGCCTTTCCCGCCGTTGTAGCAGCGCGATTCCATCGCGACCGCCAGTTCATCCGCTCTCTTAAAAGAGCTGACAAACAAGGGAACGAGTATCGGAATCATTCCCTTTGCTCTGGCGAGTATGCCGCCTGTGTCGAAGGCTGCGCCTCTCGCCGTCTGCGCTTTCATTATTCTATCCGTTTCCTCCATAAGAGTCGGAATAAACCTCAGCGCAATGCTCATCATCATAGCTATCTCATGAGCCGGAAATTTAATTTTCGCCAGCGGCCGCATCATGCTCTCCATACCGTCAGTCAGCTCCATAGGAGAAGTCGTCAGCGTCATGACTGTCGTCGCGCTGAGCAAAAGTATCAGTCTCAGCGCTATCTTAACCGCTCCTGTCAGGCTCTCTTCGGTAATCGTAAATATCCACCAGTCGAGCAGTATTTTCTCTCCTGATATGCAGAATATATTTAATATAAACGTCATTATCAGTATCCATCGCAGCGGCTTTATGCCTTTTATCAAGAATTTCAGTGATATACGAGACATAAGCATTGCCGCAACTATAAACGCCGCGACAGCCAGATACCCCCACCACGTGTGTATGACAAACACCAAAACTATCAGCGCGATGGCTATAACGAGTTTGAACCTCGGGTCGAGCCTGTGTATAATAGAACTGCCGGGGAAGTATTGCCCCAGAGTAATGTTTTTAAGCATCTCTGCCTCCAATCACACTCGTTATCGCACGTCTCACTTCGTCATAGCGAATCAAATCACGAGAGAGATTCCATCCTCCCTCGCGCAGCTTTCTGACCAGCGTCGCCGCCTCCGGAAGATCCAGGTTGCACTCTCGCAGCTCCTCATATTTAGAAAACACCTCGCGCGGAGTCCCGTCCATTAATAGCTTTGAATCCTTCATGGCTATTACTCTGCTCGCATATTCTGCCAAGCCGTCCATATTATGAGAGATCATTATAATTGTCGTGCCGCATTCATTAAGGCTGCGAATAAGCTCCATAAAGCTCTCTCGAGCCAAAGGGTCCAACCCCGCTATAGGCTCGTCCAGCATCAAGACCTTCGGCTCCATAGCGAGCACGCCCGCTATCGCCACTTTTCGCTTCTGCCCGCCGGATAAATCAAACGGAGACTTGTCCTTTACCAATTCATAATCCAGACCTACCATCTCTATCGCCGTTTTTACTCTGTCTTCTATTTCGCTCTCGTCTATGCCTACCATACGCGGTCCGTAGGATACGTCGCGCGTCACGGTTTCTTCAAAAAGCTGATATTCCGGATACTGAAAAACAACCCCCACGTTTCTTCTGAGCCATTTTCTGTCAAAATCCTTCGCCAATATGTCCTTACCTGCTATGACTATACGGCCGGACGAAGGTTTTATCAGACCTGACAAAAGCTGAAGCAGCGTGGATTTCCCGCTTCCCGTATGACCTATTATGCCTACAAATTCTCCGGGCTGAATGCTGAACGAAACGTCGTTCACCGCTTTGTGCTCAAACGGCGTTCCCTCTGCGTAGCACATGGTAAGCCCCTGAACTTCTACACTTACGTCATGAAGCGGTTTTTCTCTTTTCGCAGCTGCATATGCTATAGACGAAAATCTGCTGTCTTCTGGAGCTAACGCTAATAGCTCCTCTGTCAGCTCGTCCATATCTATCGTAACGTCAGGCAGCTTTACGCCGTCTGCAATTAAATCCAAACTCATATTAGCAGGAAACGGCGGAATGAGACCTGTTTGCGCTATGAGCTCTCTCTGTCTCAGAACCTCTTTCGGCGTCCCCTGTGCAAGAATTCTCCCATCCAGCAGCATATATACATAATCTGCCTTGGCGGCCTCCTCCATATAATGCGTAATAATCACAACAGTCATTTTCTGCTCTTTGTTGAGCTTATGGATTATCCCCATTATTTCTTTTCTGCCTCGCGGATCGAGCATGGCCGTCACTTCATCAAATACTATAAGACGCGGCTTCATCGCCAGCACGCCGGCTATGGCTATTCTCTGCTTCTGACCTCCGGAGAGCATATGAGGCGCGCGGCGTTTAAATTCGCTCATGCTTACAGCTTCGAGAGCCTCATCCACTCTCTCTCGTATTTGCCTTGGCGGAAGCCCGAGATTCTCAGGGCCAAAAGCGACGTCCTCTTCTACTACTGTAGCTACGAGCTGGTTATCCGGGTTTTGAAACACCATTCCGGCTGTTTTTCTGATTTCCAGTATAAGCTCTTCATTGCTGGTATCCATACCGTCTACTATAACCACGCCGTCCGTAGGCTCGATTATCGCATTTATTAAACGTGCAAATGTGGACTTTCCGCTTCCGTTGTGTCCTAATATTGCGGTCACGCTGCCCTCTTTGATTGATATATCCACTCCGGCGAGCGCAAGCTGAGTCATTCCGTCTTCCAGCGGGTAAGCGTATTTTACATTTTCAGAAACGACTATATCCGGCATATGAATTCCTTTCTTTGCAAAAGCGCCCGTTGACGCTCCTGTTCATTCGGTCTGAAAATTTTAAAATAATACAAAACAAGGCTAGCCTTCCGCTCATCTGCGCCAAGACTAGCCTTACTTCTCAGTTATTTTCAGGTGCCGATAGCATCACTTAAACCAGCTCGAGTACGACCATCTCAGCCGCATCGCCGCGTCTCTGTCCGAGCTTGATTATGCGAGTGTAACCGCCGCCCTGACCCAGCTCTTTAGCGCGCTTATCGTACTTGGGAGCTATCTCGCGGAACAGCTTCTCTACTACGGGATGCACGTTATCCTTTGTACGCTGGTTATAGTTGTATTTGCTCTCCTTCTCCTGCTTAGCCTGCGGCACATCATACAGATATGCCATGAGCTGACGGCGAACAGCGAGCTTCTCGGGAGCATCGTTCACGAATTCTTTTTCTGTCACGTTGCCTGCATCGTCTTTAACAGACTTTGTAACAGTAACAGTATTGTCATACTGATGTATAGCCTTTGTTATTAATTTTTCGGCGATCTTGCGAACTTCTTTAGCACGCGGAGCCGTAGTTGTTATCTTGCCCTCCCAGATAAGCGCAGTAACCTGATTTCTGAGCAGCGCCTTTCTCTGAGCGGAGGGTCTTGAGAGCTTATTAATGTTGGCCATTTTCGCTCTTTCCTCCTGGATATGTCAAATTTTAGTATTAGTCGTCTTGCCTGAGGCTAAGTCCCAAGGCGGCGAGCTTTTGCTGTACCTCCTCGAGCGACTTTCTGCCCAGATTTCGAACTTTCATCATCTCTTCTTCGTCCTTCTTAATCAACTCTTCGACTGTGTTGATTCCTGCGCGCTTGAGGCAGTTGTAAGAACGCACGGAGAGATCCAGCTCTTCTATAGTTATTTCAAGAACCTTTTCTTTCTTAGCGTCGTCTTTCGTAACCATTATCTCTACGTCGCTTACGTGATCTGTAAGACCGATGAACTGCGCGAGATATTCGCTCAGTATACGAGACGCAAGAGATACGGCTTCATCCGCTTTTATCAAGCCGTTTGTCCAAACTTCAAGAGTCAGTTTGTCATAGTCCGTGATCTGACCTACGCGCGTATTGCTGACTGTAAAGTTAGCTTTTTTAATAGGCGTGAAGAGAGAATCCACAGGGATAATGCCAATAGGCATTCCGGGTGTCTTGTTCTTGTCGGCGAGGACATAGCCCTTGCCGCTGTCCACGGTCACTTCCATACAAAGCGCCGCTTCGTCGTCCAACGTCGCAATATGGAGGTCTCCGTTCACGATTTCAACATCAGCATCCTGAGACAGCATACTTGCTGTAACTTCACATGGACCGTACGCCACCAGTGTAAGCGTCTTCGGGCCTTCTGAATGAAGCTTAACATTCAGCTTCTTCAGATTTAGTATGATGTTGGTCACGTCTTCACGAACTCCGGATATCGTCGAAAATTCGTGCAAAACCCCGTCTATCCTCACCTTTGTGACTGCCGCACCGGGCAGACAGCTGAGCAGTACGCGACGGAGCGAGTTGCCAAGCGTCGTACCAAAGCCACGCTCCAGCGGTTCCATCACCAGCTTCGCGTAGCTCCAGTCGTCACTGTGCTCTATGCATTCAATTTTCGGCTTTTCTATTTCTAGCATCTAAGGTAACCCCTCCTTATCGTTAGCGTGGACAACTTATTATTACTTGGAGTACAACTCGACGATGTAGTGCTCCTCGATTGTAAGATCGATATCCTCTCTCTCAGGCAGAGCAACAACCTTGCCCGTGAGCTTTTCAGCGTCAAATTCCAACCACTTGGGAGCCGGACGTCCGCCCTGCTCTGCAACAGCTTTGAAACGCTCCTTCGAAGCGCTCGTTGGCTTAACGGAAACGACCTGACCGACATTCATTCTATAAGAGGGAATGTCTACTTTATGACCGTCTACCAGAATGTGACCGTGCATGACGAACTGACGTGCCTGAGCGCGGCTTTCGCCAATGCCCATGCGATAAACTACGTTATCGAGACGGCGTTCGAGCAGCTGGAGCAGGTTCTCACCTGTAACGCCCTTCATCTTAACTGCTGTATCAAAATAACCTCTGAACTGACCCTCCAGCATACCGTAAGCACGCTTAACCTTCTGCTTCTCACGAAGCTGAACGCCGTATTCAGAAAGCTTCTTTCTGGATACTCCGTGCATACCGGGTGCCTGCGGACGTCTTGTGTAAGAGCATTTGCCGGAATAGCAGCGATCGCCCTTTAAGAACAGCTTTGCGCCTTCGCGTCTGCAAAGACGGCAAACCGAACCTGTATATCTTGCCATAGTGTAAAATCCTCCTTAGACCCTTCTGCGCTTAGGCGGACGGCAGCCGTTGTGCGGGATAGGCGTAACGTCCTTGATGAGCGTAACCTCGAGACCGGCTGTCTGAAGCGCTCTGATAGCTGCTTCACGACCGGAGCCAGGGCCCTTTACATAAACCTCTACCGTACGAAGACCATGCTCCATAGCAGCCTTCGCTGCTGTTTCTGCTGCCATCTGAGCCGCAAAGGGAGTGGACTTCTTAGAACCGCGGAATCCGAGCGCGCCTGCGCTGGACTGTGAAAGCGCGTTGCCCGCGAGGTCGGACATCGTAACGATAGTGTTATTAAAGGAGGAACGAATATGAGCCGCGCCGCGCTCGATGTTTTTCTTTTCTCTGCGCTTTCTGATAACTCTCTTACCTTTAGCCATTTATGTTCTCTCCTTACTTTTTCTTACCTGCGACTGTACGCTTCGGACCTTTTCTTGTGCGAGCGTTAGTCTTTGTACTCTGACCGCGGACAGGCAGACTCTTTCTGTGTCTCACGCCGCGATAGCATCCGATTTCAACCAGACGCTTTATATTAAGGCTTACTTCACGACGAAGATCGCCTTCTACTTTAAAGTTCTTGTCTACATACTCACGAAGCTTAGCCAGATCGTCTTCAGAAATGTCTTTGACTCTGATATTTCCGTCTACGCCTGTTTCCTTCAGTATGCGCTGCGCAGAGGGCAGACCGATACCATAGATATAGGTCAGGCCAATCTCAATGCGCTTTTCTCTGGGCAAATCTACCCCAGCGATACGTGCCATTAATGGAATACCTCCGAATAAAGTGTGATATTTAATGTAGTTTCTTTATTATTTATAATAGACCATGTGCGTCCGCTCATTTGCATATGAGTATAGTACCCTGCCGCATACGCCATCGGTCAGCATATCCGCTGCCGTATTAAGCAGTATACCCATTCAGCCGCTGCAATTAAACTTCCGCGCAAGGCATATTGAAAGATTTAGGCTTACATATCAATAAGCGCAACTCTGCTTTCCAGAGAAGCGCGTAAGCCCTGAGCAAATAATTCCGGGTCGCTCAGCCCTGCTTCTGCTTGTGCTTAGGATTCTGACAGATAACCATAACTTTGCCGTGGCGTTTGATTATCTTGCACTTTTCGCAGATAGGCTTAACACTGGGTCTTACCTTCATGATAGTTTCCTCCTTAGATAAGAGCATAGCCCGCCCCCGGATTTGAGGCGTGCTTGTTTATTTTATACTTATTTTGGTTATAGTTCAATGCCTGCCAGAGCATTTTATTTAAAATTTACAATTTGTTCACATTTTATGCGAATTTATTTTTGCATCAGCTTTTTGTCTATCGCTAAATTCAGAAATTTTTCAGCGAGACTTCCGTGCAATATGTTATCTTTAGCCTCTTTTGGCGTAAACCAAACCGCACTGTCGATTTCATCTGCGTTTAAATGCGAGATGTCATCTGAGCTGACACAGCATGCAAAATTGACCATCAATGTATTGCTGCGTTCGAAATACTCCGTCTTGTTGAATGCAAAATCTATTACATCCAATCCTGTCTCTTCTTTCACCTCACGCACCAGCGCATTCTCTGCCGTTTCGCCTCTGTTGACAAATCCGGCTACGAGTATATATTCCTCTTTGCCGTGCTGCTTCGTCAGGAGAATCTTATCTCTGGACGGAGCGAATATCTCCGTACTTATAGCAACATTAAACATCGGAAAGCGAAAGTCGCCGCACGTCTCGCAGTATGGTATTTCTTTGCCTTCCGATTCAAGATAACGCATTTTCAGCTCATCGCCGCAGAACATACAGTGTTTCATTATCTGCCTTTGCCTCTCCATGTTATTCTGCCCCTCGTCAGGTCATAGGGAGAGAGCTCTACTTTTACAGTATCTCCCGGCAGAATTCTAATATAGTGCATACGCAGTTTACCCGAAATATGCGCCAAAATCTTGTGTCCGTTCTCCAGTTCTACCTCAAAAGAAGCGTTCGGGAATGCATCTGTAACCTTACCCTCTACTTCTATTACATCACTCTTCGACAAGTTGTTCACCCTCCTTTTTTAATTTATATCCGCTGACCGCGCTTTTAACCTCAGCGTCGAATACCTTCGCGCCCGAGAGGAACTTCTCGCCTATGGGCGATATCTCCGGAGTGAGCCGCAGGTGCTTTAGCTTTTTGCGCTTTGGTCGCTCAATTCTGCGCATTGTGCCATCTACTATCTCGACGTAGCGTTCGTCAAGTATATTGCATATCATGAAATACCTTCCCTTGTCTCTGCCCTGCCTTGATTCGCAGAACATACCCGGTCTAGGTTCTATCATTCCATACCCTCCAAAAGCGTCAATATCTCAGGTTCGCCGTGGCTGTTTATTGCGATAGTGTTTTCGTAATGCGCCGCAGGCTTGCCGTCTTTCGTGCAATATGTCCATCCGTCGTTTCTGACCACTACCGTGGGCTTCCCCAGCGTTATCATCGGCTCGACCGCCAAGGTCATTCCTTCGTGCAGCTTGGGGCCGCGTCTCTTGGTCACGTAATTAGGCACATCCGGCGGCTCGTGCAGCGACTGACCGACGCCATGGCCGACCAACTCGCGCACTATACCAAAACCATATGGGCGGACGTATTCCTCAATTCCGCGGGAGATATCCACAACATGATTGCCCGGCACGGCGTTCTTAATTCCTTCGAAGAAAGACTGCCTCGTCACTTTTATCAGTTCCTCTACCTCCGGCGCAATCTCGCCTACGGGGATAGTTCTCGCCATGTCGGAATGATAGCCGTGAATAACCGCGCCCATGTCCACGCTTATTATATCGCCCTCGTGCAGCTTGCGCTCTGAAGGAAAGCCGTGTACTATCTCCTCGTTCACTGATGCACAAATCGTTCCGGGAAAACCATTATAGTTTAAAAAGTTAGGCTGTGCGCCTCTGGATATTATATAATCGTAGGCTATTTTATCTAATCTTTTTGTCGTTATACCCGGCCTGACCGCTTCGATCACCTTCTGCATCGCTATCGCGGCGATTTCCGCAGCCTCTCTCATTTTTTTCAGTTCTGATTCGGATTTATACGTCATTTTGCCCTTTCCTACTTAATTCGCCGCGAACACAATTATTTAGTCAGCGCCGCCATGCACTCAGCCGCCACAGCCTCTACCGATTGATTCGCCTCAATAGTCGTGACTATGCCTTTCTCCTCATAGTATCCCACGAGAGGAGCTGTAGACTTTTCATAAACTTCAAAGCGATTGCGGACTGTCTCCTCATTGTCATCGGGACGAGTGTAAAGCTCGCCATGGCACTTGTCGCACTCTGCCTGTTCGCCTATAACGTGAGTGTTGTACACTGCGCCGCAGCTCTTGCAGACCTTGCGGGAGCATATTCTGTCTATTATTACATCTACTGTTGTAGACAGATTTATAACAGCATCTATCGTTGCAATATTGTCAAGAGCCTTAGCTTGCTCGACCGTACGCGGGAAACCGTCAAAAAGGATTCCTCCCTCTGCGTTTTTGAGCTTTTCTGCTACCATGTCGATTATCACCTGATCAGGTACCAAGTCGCCTTTGTCAATGTAAGACTTAGCCATCTTTCCCAGTTCTGTGCCCTGCTTTATTTCGCTTCTGAGCATATCGCCGGTGGAGAGGTGCTCAAGATTGAGCTTCCCTTTGATTTCTGCCGCAATTGTACCCTTGCCCGCTCCGGGAGGGCCTAAGAAAATTACATTCATTCTATTATTTCTCCTAATATCGTCGAAAAACGCTTCACCTTGACATATATGCAAGGCGCATTTTGCCTATGCGCACTAAAGCCGCAGCAGGAGGGGCGGCCTCCATACTGCGTTCGTGCTTTACTTATTATTTAAGAAATCCTTTGTAATGGCGCATCATCATCTGCGATTCAATCTGTCTGATTGTTTCAAGCGCAACGCTTACTATAATCAACAAACTCGTCGCACCGAAAGCGCTCGCCACGCCTGTCGCACTGGAGAACACCGTCGGCACAGCTGCTACTATAGCAAGGAAAATCGCACCGAAAAATGTTATCTTAGAGAGAATCTTTGAGAGATACTCGCTTGTCGGGCGTCCCGGGCGAATGCCGGGGATAAATCCGCCGTACTGCTGCATGTTATTCGCAACATCAATCGGATTGAAGCTTATCTGCGAATAGAAATACGAGAAGAACAGTATCAGCAGGAAATAAACCACCATATATATCAGCGAGCCTGCTGCGAGCCATTTAGTGTACCAGTTGAAAAACGCGCTGTCCGGCCAGAAAATCTGGCATAGCATATACGGGAACTGAATGAACGTAATCGCGAAAATCAGCGGCATAACACCGGAAGCGTTGACTTTCATAGGGATATACGTCGATTGTCCGCCGTACTGCTTGCGTCCTACCACGCGCTTAGCGTACTGCACCGGGATTCTGCGTTCGCCCATATCCATGTATGTTATCAGCGTAATAATAGCCAGCGCAATAACAATCAGGATTACGGGTACATACCAAGCCGTCGTGCCCAGAGCAACATTCTGACCTATCGTCCATATGTAGCCCGGGAAGGAGCTGAGTATGTTTATAAAGATGATAAGGGATATACCGTTTCCGATTCCCTTCTCGTTTACTCTTTCCCCCATCCACATAACAAGGCAGGAGCCTGCCGTAAGCGTCAGGACTACTACCAAGTAAGAGAAGAAGTCTGCCGAGATCATAGCCGAGCTGCCCATCGAAAGCATTATGCCGGCGGACTGAATTACCGCCAAAATCAGCGTTACAATGCGCGTGATCTTTGTGATCTTTCTTCTGCCGTCGTCGCCCTCTTTTGTCATTCTCTCGAGAGCGGGGATAGCCACGCAGAGCAAATTCATTATAATGGATGCGTTGATATACGGCATTACGCCGAGAGCGAACAGCGTCATGTTGGAGAGGCTGCCGCCCGAAAACAGGTCAAGGAACGACAGCGCGGAATATTCGCCCACCATTTCCTGGATATATGATACATTAACACCCGGCACCGGAACGAAGCATCCCAGTCTGTATATGAACAGTATCAGCAGAGTGAACAGTATCTTTTTTCTTAATTCTTCGATTTTCCAGGCATTCCCTAAGACCTTGAACATTAGCCAATCACCTCAACACTGCCGCCGGCAGCTTCTATCTTCTGCTGCGCTGTCTTAGTGAATTTGACCGCCTTGACGCTGAGCTTCTTTGTCAGCTCGCCATCGCCCAAAACCTTCAGACCATCGCCGATTTTCTTTACGAAACCGACTTCTTTCAGGAACTGTGCTGTAATCTCTGTGCCGTCTTCGAAGCACTCCAGATCAGCTACATTGATTGTAGCATATGTCTTTGCAAATATATTTGTGAAGCCTCTCTTGGGGATTCTTCTTGTGAGCGGCATCTGACCGCCTTCGAATCCGGGGCGTACGCCGCCGCCGCTTCTTGCCTTCTGACCCTTCTGACCGCGAGCAGAAGTCTTGCCTATGCCGGAGCCTGTGCCTCTGCCGACTCTCTTCTCAGAGTGTCTCGCGCCTTCAGCGGGTTTGAGTTCATGAAGTTTCATGTCTAAGCCCTCCTTATATTTCTTCGACAGAAAGAAGATGCTTTACTTTGAAAATCTGACCTCTGATGGGGCCGTTGTCTTCTTTAATAACTGTCTGATGGAGCTTGCGCAGGCCGAGTGCTTTAACTGTATCCTTCTGGTCCTGCTTGCAGCCTATAGGGCTTTTTACGAGTGTTACTTTTAACTGTGCCATAGCCCTTTACCTCCCTAAGTGCTCTACAGGTACACCGCGAAGCTTAGCTACCTGCTCAGCTGTACGCAGCTCAGCGAGACCGGCGATAGTAGCCTTAACGCAGTTGATCGGGTTGTTAGAGCCCTGAGATTTAGCTCTGATATCCTTAATACCTGCCAGCTCGAGTACCGCACGTGCGTGACCGCCCGCGAGTACGCCGGTACCTTCTTTAGCGGGCATCATGTGAATTCTGCCGCGGCTGAAAGCGCCGATAACTTCATGCGGGATCGTTGTACCGTCGAAGGGCACCTCGATCATGCTTCTCTTAGCTGCATCCTCTGCCTTGCGAATCGCCTCGGGGATTTCCGCCGCTTTGCCCATGCCGCATCCGACATGGCCGTTTTCATCGCCAACTACTACGAGGGCGCTGAAGCGCATGTTTCTGCCGCCTTTTACGGTCTTAGCTACGCGGTTGACGGATACGAGCTTAGTCTTGAGATCTAATGTGCTTGCATCTATGCGTTGCATTTTTTCGTCCTCCTCTTACAGCGTGAGGCCGGCTTCTCTAGCGCCGTCCGCCACGTTAGCGACTCTGCCTGTGTAAAGGTATCCGCCGCGGTCAAATACTACTTCCTTGATACCGGCAGCGATAGCTCTCTTCGCTGCTGTCTCCCCGACGAGCTTCGCAGCCTGCTCTTTTGTCATATCCGCGATTTGAGGAGCGATCTCTTTATCGAGAGTGGAGCAGGAGCAAATTGTGTGACCCTTCACGTCGTCTATAACCTGAACATAAATGTTCGCGTTGCTTCTGTATACATTCATTCTCGGGCGCTCAGCCGTTCCGCTGATTTTATTGCGAATGCGCTGGTGACGTCCTTTGCGAATAGCATTCTTATCTATTTTCTTAATCATATTCTAAAAGAACCTCCCATTACATTCCGGACTTGCCTTCTTTGCGGCGTACATACTCGCCCTTATAGCGAATACCCTTGCCTTTATAAGGCTCCGGCGGACGCAGCTCGCGGATGTTAGCCGCAACCTGCCCTACAAGCTGCTTGTCAATGCCCTTGACGATGATGCTGTTGTTGTTGGGCACTTCGAACGTGATACCTGCGGGCTGCTCTACCTCTACGGGGTGAGAGAAACCGAGGTTAAGCGTGAGCTTCTTTCCGGAGAGCGCAGCTCTGTAACCTACACCGATGATTTCCAGTTCTTTTGCGAACTCGGCGTGTACGCCCTGAACCATGTTGTTGATGAGAGCGCGTGTAAGCCCATGGAGCGCTCTGTGCTTTTTGTCGTCCGAAGGACGCGTGACTGTGATAACGCCAGCGTCTATTTTAATTTCCATGTCGCCGCTGAACTGTTGGGTGAGCTCGCCCTTCGGTCCCTTGACCTTAAGTACGTTGCCGTCCGAAAGCTCGGCCGTAACGCCTGCAGGCAGCGTGACAGGAAGTTTTCCTATTCTTGACATTTTTACGTTGCACCTTTCGTTTATGCTTGTTTATTTATTACCAGATATATGCAATTACTTCGCCGCCGACGCCAGCGTTTCTGGCTTCTTTATCAGTGACGATACCCTTGGACGTGGAGATTATCGCGATACCAAGGCCGTTGAGAACCTTCGGGATCTGATCCTTGCGCGCATAAACTCTCAGACCGGGCTTGCTTATTTTCTTCAGACCGTTAATGACGTTTTCACCATTAGCGCCGTATTTCAGTCTAATTTTGAGCGTCCCCTGGACGCCATCCTCTACAACCTCGCAGCCTTTGATAAAGCCCTCTTTGAGCATTGTCTTTGCGATAGCAAGCTTCATTTTGGAAGCAGGCATCTGAACGACTTCACTCTTGTTTACGAGCGCGTTTCTGATGCGAGTCAGCATATCTGCTACAGGATCCGTAACCGGCATGTTTGTTCCTCCTTCTTAATATGTGCCTAAAGTTTACCAGCTAGATTTCTTTACGCCCGGGATCTGACCGCGGTACGCAAGTTCTCTAAAGCAGATACGGCAAATGCCGTATTTTCTAAGCACAGAATGGGGTCTGCCGCAGATACGGCATCTTGTGTAATTTCTCGTAGAGAACTTAGACCCTTTTTGCTGCTTTAAAACCATTGCTTTTTTAGCCATTTATGTTATCCTCACTTTTTAAAGGGCATACCCATCAGCCCGAGCATTTCTCTCGCTTCTTCGTCTGTCTTCGCAGTTGTTACGATTATGATATCCATACCGCGAATCTTTTCCACCTTATCGTACTCGATTTCGGGGAAAACGAGCTGCTCTTTAAAGCCCATTGCGTAGTTGCCTCTGCCGTCGAAAGACGTAGCGGACAGACCACGGAAGTCACGCACGCGCGGGATTGTGATGGAGATCAGCTTATCCATGAACTCGTACATGCGGTCGCTGCGCAGAGTTACCTTTGCACCCACCTTCATGCCTTCTCTGAGCTTGAAGTTAGCGACGGACTTCTTTGCCACTGTTACGATGGGCTTCTGACCGGAGATGATAGACAGCTCGTTGAGAGCGCTGTCCAGCAGCTTCGGGTTGTCTTTAATATCGCCCATACCCATGTTGATAACTATCTTATCGAGCTTCGGCACCTGCATTACGTTCTTATATCCGAACTTGTTCATCATAGCGGGTACGATCTCTTGATTGTATGTATCTCTAAGTCTTGCCATGATCTTACCCTCCATTAGTTCTCAATAGCTTCGCCGCACTTCTTGCAGACGCGAACCTTTGTGCCGTTATCGAGAATTTTTCTCGCCGCTCTTGTAGCTTTGCCGCATTTGGGGCAGACGAGCATCACGTTGGAAGCGTCGATAGCAGCTTCCACCTTCTGGATGCCGCCGGGGTCCATCTGACCTCTGGGCTTCTGATGCTTTGTCACTACGTTTACGCCTTCTACGACTACTTTGCCGTTCTTAGGCATAGCTGTGACGACCTTACCCTCTTTACCCTTTTCTTTTCCTGTGATGACAACTACTTTGTCATCCTTCTTTATATGTAGTCCTGCCATAGTCAGCTCTCCTTCCTACAGCACTTCGGGAGCGAGAGAGATGATCTTCATGTAATCTCTGTCTCTGATCTCTCTGGCTACCGGCCCGAAAATACGGGTGCCTCTGGGCTGCTTATTATTATCTATGATTACTGCTGCGTTCTCGTCGAACTTTATGTAGGAACCGTCGGGACGTCTTACGCCTGTCACCGTGCGGACTATAACAGCTTTAACAACATCTTTTTTCTTAACAACGCCGCCGGGGGTGGCAGTCTTAACGGAAGCGACGATAACGTCTCCAATTCCCGCGCTCCTCTTCATCGAGCCGCCCAGCACTTTGATGCACTGTATGACCTTTGCCCCGGAGTTATCAGCTACCTTCAGGCGTGTTTCTGGCTGAATCATATTGCTGCCTCCTTATATAGGTTATTTAGCTTTCTCGACAATTTCGACCAGTCTCCACCTCTTGTCCTTGCTAAGGGGACGAGTCTCCATTATTCTTACGATATCGCCTACGCCGCATTCATTGTTCTCATCGTGAACTTTGAACTTAGTCGTGACGTTTACTGTCTTGTTGTACAGACCGTGCTTCTCTTTTGTCTTTGTCGCGACGACGATGGTTTTATCCATCTTGTCGGAAACGACTACGCCCTGCTTGGTCTTTCTCAGATTTCTTTCCAAAGTAGTGCCTCCTTACTTTGCCGCCGCGTGCTCGCGCTCGCAGATTATCGTCTTAACTCTGGCGATATCCTTCTTGATTTCAGTAATCGCCTTGGGATTTGCGAGCTGGCCTGTAGCCTTCTGGAAACGCAGGTTAAAGAATTCTACCTTCAGGTCTTCCAGCTTCTGTGTCAGCTCTACGTCATTCAGCTCATGCAGTGTCTTTGCCTTCAAGCCTGCTCACCACCTTCTGTCATATTAGCGTCCTCGCGCTTTACGAATTTGCAATGTACGGGGAGCTTCATCGCGCCCAGGCGGAGAGCCTCACGCGCTACTTCCTCGGATACGCCGGAGATTTCGAAAAGAACTCTGCCCGGCTTTACGACTGCTACCCAGAACTCCGGAGCGCCTTTACCGCTGCCCATTCGAGTTTCAGCCGGTTTCTTTGTTACGGGCTTGTGGGGGAATATCTTAATCCAAACCTTACCGCCTCTTTTAATGTAACGAGTCATAGCTACACGGGCAGCCTCTATCTGGTTGGATTTAATCCAGCCCGGCTCTGTTGTCATTATGCCGTAATCACCATACGCTACGAAGTTGCCGCGCATAGCTTTGCCTTTCATGCGGCCGCGGTGTACGCGTCTGCGCTTAACTCTTTTTGGCATTAACATGGCGTCTTCCTCCTTCTCTCCTGTTATCTCTGGGCTCGTATGCGCCCTTAGCCTTTTCCTTTAGAGGGTTGCCGAGAACCTCGCCTTTGTAAGTCCATACTTTTACGCCGATTCTGCCGTAAGTTGTATGAGCCTCAGCGAAGCCATAGTCGATATCCGCGCGGAGCGTCTGCAGCGGGATAGAACCCTCATGGTACTGCTCTGTGCGCGCGATCTCTGCGCCGCCGAGTCTGCCGGACGTCATGATCTTGATGCCCTTGAGACCCGCCTTCATGGAGCGGCCGATAGACTGCTTCATAGCGCGGCGGAAGGAAATACGTCTTTCCAGCTGAGCCGCTACATTCTCAGCGATGAGCTGTGCATCAGTATCGGGACGGCGAACTTCCATGATGTTTACTACTACATTCTTGCCCGTGAGCTTGAGCAGATCAGCCTTCAGCTCGTCGATGCCTGTGCCGCCCTTGCCGATTACGATACCCGGCTTAGCTGTATAAATGCCGATAGAAATCTTGTTAGCTGCGCGCTCAATCTCAATCTTGGAGATGCCTGCTGCGTACAGTTTCTTTTTTACAAACTTTCTGATCTTATCGTCTTCTACAAGATAATCAGAAAACTTATTGCTTTTCGCCACCCAACGAGAGTCCCAATCTTTGATTACGCCAACTCTGAATCCGTGGGGATTTACTTTTTGACCCATTATGCTCCTCCTTATTCAAGCTCGCCCAAAATAATTGTGATGTGGCTCGTTCTCTTGCGAATGCGCGTTGCTCTGCCCTGTGCTCTGGGGCGGTATCTTCTGTAAGTCGGACCCTGGTCCGCGTAGCATTCCGCCACGAACAACGTATCGCTGTTCTTTTCGAGATTGTTCTCAGCGTTTGCAATTGCGCTGTTCAGAACCTTGAGCACTACCTCACTCGCTGCTTTGGGAGTGTGCATAAGTATAGCCTTTGCCTCGGCGACGTTCTTGCCGCGGATGAGGTCGAGTACTATACCGACTTTGCTGGAGGAGATACGGACGTATCTGGCTACCGCTCTCGGTCTCTTATCTTTTTCTTCACGTCTCTTGAGCGCTTTTTCTCTCTGCCGTGTTGCCATTTACCTTTATCCTCCTGCTATCTGGACGACTTGTCGCCTGCGTGACCGCGGAACGTGCGAGTCGGTGCGAATTCGCCCAGCTTGTGACCAACCATGTCCTCTGTTACATATACGGGCACGAACTTTCTGCCGTCGTGTACTGCGATGGTGTGCGCTACCATATCCGGGAAGATAGTAGAAGCGCGAGACCATGTTTTGAGGACCTTCTTCTCGTTATTTTCGTTCATCTGCTGGATTCTCGCCAGCAGCTTCGTATCTACGAAAGGGCCTTTTTTTACAGACCTACTCATATGCTAATTGCTCCTTCCTATTAAGCGCTTCGCTTATTTAGCGCTTCTGCGCTTGACGATAAACTTGGACGTCGGATTCTTTGTCTTTCTCGTCTTGTAACCCAGAGCAGGCTTACCCCAGGGAGTAACAGGGCCGGGACGGCCAACGGGAGACTTACCTTCACCACCGCCGTGGGGGTGGTCGCAGGGGTTCATGACGGAACCGCGAACTGTCGGACGAACGCCCATGTGGCGCTTTCTGCCTGCTTTACCGAGGTTTATGTTCTCATAGTCAAGGTTGCCTACCTGACCGATGGTCGCCTTCGCCTCTACGGGGATCATGCGAACCTCTGTGGAGGGCAGTCTTACCTGAGCGTAAGCGCCTTCCTTAGCCATCAGCTGAGCTGCGTTGCCTGCGCTGCGAACGAGCTGCGCGCCTTTGCCGGGCTTAATCTCGATGCAGTGTATCATTGTACCTACAGGTATATTCTTTATCTTCAAGCAGTTGCCGGGCTTGATGTCTGCGTTTTCGCCGGATACGATTGTGTCTCCAACCTTAATTCCCAGAGGAGCGATGATGTAGCGCTTTTCGCCGTCTGCATAATTGAGCAGTGCGATGTTTGCGCTGCGGTTGGGATCGTATTCGATAGTAGCAACCTTAGCGGGAACGCCGTCTTTATTGCGCTTGAAGTCGATGATTCTGTACTTGCGCTTTGCGCCGCCGCCGATGTGACGGACTGTTATGCGACCGTGTACGTTTCTGCCGCCCGATTTCTTGAGCGGAGCGAGCAGCGACTTCTCAGGAGTTGTAGTTGTGATTTCCTCAAAAGCGGATACGGACATGAAACGTCTGCCCGGAGAAGTCGGATTATACTTTTTAATAGCCATTATTAGTTTCCTCCTACTGTACCATACCCTCGAAGAACTCGATTCCCTTGGAGTCCTCTTTGAGCGTTACGTACGCCTTCTTTACCTCGGGCGTTTTGCCGACGTAGCGACCCTGACGCTTCCACTTGCCCTGAGTGCGAACTGTATTCACACTGGCAACCTTAACGTCGAATATCTCTTCGATTGCCTGTTTTATCTGCGTCTTGTGCGCGTTTACATCCACCTCAAAGGTATATCTCTTGCCCGCGATATGATCGTAGCTCTTCTCTGTGAGGATGGGTCTCTTTATAATATCATGTTTGAATTTCATTATGCGTAAACCTCCTCGAGTCTCTTCGCAGCATCCTGTGTGATAACGAGTTTGTCAGCGTTTACGATGTCGTATACGTTGAGCTCGCCGGTCGTCGCCGCCTTTACGCCGGGCAGATTGCCGGATGCACGCACGACCGCCTCATCTTTATCACTCGTAATGATGAGCGCCTTCTTCGTTGCGCCGATGTTCTTGAGCACGCCGACCATTTCCTTTGTCTTGGGCTGTGCAAGAACAAGCGCATCAAGAACGATCATATCCTCCGCCGCTACCTTGCCTGAAAGCGCGGAGAGCATTGCCAGCTTTTTGACCTTCTTGTTTACTTTTTTGTAATATGTTCTCGGCTTGGGGGCAAACACTACGCCGCCGCCTGTCCACTGCGGAGAGCGGATGGAGCCGTGGCGTGCGCGGCCTGTGCCCTTCTGTCTCCAGGGTTTAATGCCGCCGCCTCTCACTTCGCTTCTGGTGAGAGTGCATTGCGTGCCCTGTCTTTTAGCAGCGAGGTGCGCTACTACTACCTCATGGATAGCCGTTTCGTTTACCTCTACGCCGAATACGTCATCGCTCAGGACGATTTCGCCGGCTGCGCTGCCGTCTGTCTTTAGCATTGTAATCTTAGGCATGTCTAGCTTCCTCCTTTCAAAAGCGATTTTAAGCCTTTACGCTTTTCTTTATTGTGACGAGCTGACCGTTAGCGCCGGGGATAGCGCCCTTGATGAGCAGCATGTCCTTTTCTGCATTAACCATGACAACTTCAAGGTTTTGAATTGTTACGCGTTCCACACCTGTGTGGCCGGGGAGCTTCTTACCCTTGAAAACCTTGCCGGGATAAGAGCAAGCGCCCATAGAACCGGGACGGCGATGATATCTGGAGCCGTGCGTCATGGGGCCTCTGTGCTGACCATGGCGTGCGATAACGCCCTTGAAGCCGCGGCCTTTGGAGATGCCTGTTGCGTCAACCTTGTCGCCCTCTGCGAAAACGTCGACTTTCAGCTCCTGGCCTACTTCGTATTCAGCAACGTCATCCGTGCGGAATTCGCGGAGATAACGCATAGGCTCTACGCCCGCTTTCTTAAAGTGACCTGCCTTAGGCTTGTTTACGAGCTTAACACGAATTTCACCGAAACCGAGCTGAAGCGCATTGTAACCTTCACCCTCTACCGTCTTCTTCTGAACTACTACGCAGGGGCCGGCTTTTACGACTGTAACGGGGAGCAGCGTACCGTCTTCTTTAAAGACCTGCGTCATTCCCACTTTTGTGCCTATAATTGCTTTTAGCATGTTTACCCTCCTAACGCCCCTTAGAGCTTGATTTCGATATCGACGCCTGCCGGGAGGTCGAGTCTCATCAGAGCATCTGTCGTCTTGGAGTTTGCCTCCAGTATGTCGATTAACCGCTTGTGCGTCTTAATTTCGAACTGCTCGCGGGAATCCTTGTACTTGTGTGTCGCTCTCAGGATCGTAACGATTTCCTTCTGCGTAGGCAGCGGGATCGGACCGGAGATCTTCGCGCCTGTGCGTTTAGCCGTCTCTACAATCTTGGACGAGGACTGATCAATTAAGTTGTGGTCATAAGACTTTAGCTTAATTCTGATTCTTTGGCTTGCCATTATTTATTGTTCCTCCTTCATAGCATCCTGTACACGCATCCGTGCGTGTCACATCATTTTTTTAGGCACGAATCATTCCGATTGTGCCGCATGGAGCGCTGAGATCTTTGCTCAGCTTGGTAGACAGAAGTTACCCGGCATGGCTACCGGCAATCTTCCGCGTCAACCCTCTCTCGCGCAGACATAGCACACCCGTCTATCGTCACGCGCGAAATTTATTTTATCACATACAAACGCCGTTTGCAACCCTTTTTTTAACCTTTTATGCTAAAAATAACTCTAAGAGATAGCTTTCCATCCTTTTCCCCTTTCCTATTTTCTATTTTTGCTTTTTTATTTAAATAAAAAAGAAGTGCGCCGTGTGCGCACCTCCATCATTTTATTCTGATTTATCACGCCGCATGATGCTCATCGCTATGATGACTCTGCGCCGCAGACGAGCTGCCGCTCGCTTTTTCTGTTTCATATTCTATAATCGCGCCTGTTTTGCCGTTTATCTCAATGCTGTATTCCGTACCTCCGGACACGAATTCTACTTCATAGTTTCCGTCGTCCGTCTCTATCTCAAGCTCTGTGATTTCCGCTTCTGTTTTGCCCGCTTTTTCTAAAGCTGCCTTTTTAGCTTCTTCAACCGTCACTTTCATGCTTGACGAGCTCTGGTTTGCTTTCGACGCTTTATGAGAATGATCTGATTTTTCTTTGCTGCATTCTATTACATCTCCGTTGTCGGCGGCTATTTCATATTCATACTCTTGACCGCTATAGCAGAATTCGACCTCATAGACCATTTTTCCGTCTTCGCTGTCCATCCCGACTTCCTGACATGTAATGTCCGTCTCTTTTAAGCCCGCGTCCTTCAGCGCTATCTCAAGAGCTGATTCAGAGCCTATATAAGCCTTTTCGCTCGCATTTCCCGTCTTGCTCACCGACGTTATTGCATCTCCGCGTGAGGATATAACGAGATTTATCTCATGGATAGAAAGCTTCGCCAGCTCAGACGCCACCAGCGTCGGATCTTCCTGAGTCACGTCATATATCAGCTGCGCCTTTGCATGTGTAATAGCGCATTCATCCGCCAGAGCCATTACTTTTTCGTTCTCCGTCATGGTCTGCGTCATCACTGATCCATTGAGCGAATATGCGTTCATAAGTTCTTCAATCTCGCTCGCCAGCTTGCTTTGAAGCTCTTTGCATCTCGCGTCGTCAGCATTTTCTACTGATATAAGCACAGAATTGGCCAGCTCGTCTATATAGCCGTTTTTCAGCATAGCGCCTATTATCGCATTCACCGCAACCTTGAGATCCGTCCCCTTCAGATCCATATCATCAAGCATATCCTTCGCGTCTTCATTCAAGGTTTTTACTTCTACCACATGGTCTCCGTCGTCTATATTCAGCTCCAAGCTCGGATTTACATCGAGCGCTACAATAGCGTCAACCGCAGCCGTTTGCGTGCCGCCGCCCGATCCAAACGCCAAAACTCCCGCCACAACCAGGACTATCGCTGCTGCTCCTGCGATAACTCCCCGGAAAAACGGCGGTATTCTCTTTTTTCTCTTTTTGCTGCCTTCTGAAATGTCTGTCATGTTAGAAGCCTCCTGATTTTTAAGATCAGAGAGTATGTCATCCAATATGTCAGGTACTGAATTGTCCACGGCAGCCTTCAGTCTGTCTTCAATGTTATCGTGCTTCATTCCGACACCTCCAGTTTCGCGCGGAGCTTTTTGAGTGCTCTGTTATATTTTGACAACACTGTGTTCACAGATAACTCCATCACAGACGCAATCTCTCTATGTTTAAATCCGGCTACGGCATGCAGCATGACTATCTGCCTTTCGTCATCCTTGAGCTCTGATATCGCCGCCTCCAGCACGACCTTATCCTCAGTCGCAGGGATCTTCCCCTCCGCCACGAAAAGCTTTATCGTCTCTTCGCCTGAATCTGTTGTTCTGGCACGGCTTCTGAGCTTCATAAGAGCCAGATTACGCACTATGGTCAGCAGCCACGCCATAGGCGTCCCCTTCGGCGTATAAATCGCAGCCGCTTGAAAAGCCTTGATATACGCATCGTGCATTACATCCTGCGCGTCGTGCGCGTTTTTTAGTATAGACAGCGCAAAGCCATACACCTGACTCTTGCTCAGCTCATAAAATTCCTCCATTGCGCCAACCTTGCCCTGCGCCATGGAACTTAGAGCCGCTTCCAGCTGTACGTCCCGCTTTTCCCTCTCTTTGTCTGTAATCGTGAAGAATACCATGAGCACTCTTCCCCCTCTGTCATAGAGTAAATGCTTCTGAACTACTTTTTATTGCACAGCAATTTATTTTTTCTCAGCATTTTTTTATTTATATATTATATCACACCTTTTTCTCACAAACTATACGATTTTTTTGTTAAGCTTCATAAAAATAAGAGATCGGCGAACGCCAATCTCTTAATACTCAAGTCTTTATTCTCATTCAAAAATTCTGCAGCCGTGTTTGAAATGAGATACCCAATAGCTGTTTTTGCTTATGTTCTTTGCGATTCTGATTACGCCGTCGCTGGACGATGCGTCGATCATCATATCGTCTCCGAGAGAGATGCCCACGTGACCCGAGAAGCAGATTATATCGCCTGCTCTAAGATCTTTCATGCTGGATATCTTAGTATAAGTCGTCAAGCTTCCCCATGTAGAAGAAGTCATATACTTGATACTATAACCCGCATTGTTGAGTGACCAATAGACAAATCCGGAACAGTCGAATACGTTCGGTCCTTTGCCGCCGAGCACATACGGATAGCCGAGCTTGCTCTTTGCTACGGAAATGAGCTTCTGTATCATCGCTTTTGATTCCGCGGATACTTCGCCGTCTATCGTTACATCCTCATCGTTAATGTCCGGATCAGAGCCGGAGCCCACGTCGCTGTCTGTCTCGCCCGTCTCCGTGCCCGTTCTCGGGTTGAGCTTAAATGCGATGTCCGCTGTCGCCGTGCTGTCCGAGCCGTCGTCCACCGTCAGCTTTGCAGTGAATTTTCCGGGAACGTATTCCTTGCCCAATCTCCATACGGCGCTCATTCTCGTGCCTTCCATCTTCTCGTTGCTGAGAAGAGTAGCCACTTTGTCGCCTTCAGAGTCATTAATGACCAAAGTCACCTTTGCGCCGGTCTTCGCCGAAATTATGAACGTCGGGTTTCCGTCCTCGTTAGGCGTGACGTTTTCCGTTATCATTTCAAATCCGTCGATTTTAGCAGTTGTGCCGGGCGTAGAAGTCGCTGCGGCAGATGCTGTTGCCGTCGCGATAGGAGTAGCGGTCGCAGCAGGGGTCTCGGTCGGCTCAGGTTCTGCGCTTTCCGACGCCGTGCTGTTTTCGGCCGCTTCGCTTACCGGAATGCTGTAGTTCTTCGTCTTTGCAACAGAACTGTCTTTGTAAGCGTTAAACGTTACCTTTTTCGTTCCTGATGACGAAAATTTCAAATCCAGCGACCATGTCTTCGTTCCGTCAGAATTTGTCTTTCCTGAGCTGGATGAATCCACGGTCTTTCCGTCAGAGACAAATTTAACCTTTGTTACTGTTTTCGGAGTTACGACCTTGCACGCGACTGTTTCACCTACTTCGATCGTACTCTGCGCGGGAGTAATCTTGTACGTATTGGGCACTGCTTTTACCGTTACATTATATGCCTTTTCCGGCATAAGCTTTATGCCCTTGTTGTTCTTCGCAGCTACAAACTGCACTTCGTAAGAACCCTTTTTAGTACAGGATACCTCTATAGTCCATTTGCGTACACCGCCTGACGTAGTGTACTTAGTCGTTTTGCCAACCTGTGTGCCGTTGATAAAAGCGTGAACGCTAGTTATCGAAGTCGGCGTAGAGAATGTGTACGTCAGCTTATCGCCGACATAGGCAGACGTTCCGCTCGCCTTTACAGTGTAGGAAGAACTTGAGCTGGCCAGAGTCGCCGACTTAGTCAATAGCTCACTTTCTTCTGTGTTTGCACCCGTCGTTTCCCCAGCTATCAGAACTGA
Source organism: uncultured Eubacteriales bacterium (assembly GCA_900545085.1). Classification (GTDB taxonomy): domain Bacteria; phylum Bacillota; class Clostridia; order Christensenellales; family Christensenellaceae; genus Scybalosoma; species Scybalosoma faecavium. Next base: position 10,132 of record UQXU01000009.1, on the reverse strand, counting down.
GCCAGCCTCCTGCTGCGCTTCAGTCGAAACAACCGTGGCAGTGTCTCCCTCGGCAAAAGCCGCGGCAGGTGCAAGGCATGTTATGAATGCCATCGTCAGCAATAATGCTGTTGCTTTCTTCATACAGCCCTCCTTTGTTACATGTTGTTTACATACAGTATTATAATACAGCCTCTTTTCTCTTTTCAATTAAATAAAGCCTTGTTCAAAGTTTGTTTACTTTTTCCCAAGTGCCTTTATACTTCATTGTCTGTTAGTTAATTTTATTGTTCTTTTGTTCTCTTTATTTCCGTCGATATTTTTGTATCGTTCACATTTTGTTCACATTATATTTAAAACTGTCCTCTGTTCTTTATCTAAAATTAGTCTGCAGTGCCAAAAATCCCGTATTTTAGGCATTTTTTACAGGCTGCCCGCAATCGCTTTATTGTGAAATTATTATCAATTTTAGCCTTATAATTACACCTTGCATACGAATTAAATTCTGATAACACGCACACAAATTTAAATCTTCCGAAAACATTCATATATTTTTCTGCATAATTAATTATTTATCGCTAATTTTTATGCCTTTGCAACGACAAAGAATTAAAAAACCGATGCAGTTCAATATTGCATCGGTTCCGCAGTTTATCATATTTTCGTTAATATTCTGTGCAGCAGCATTTCGGATTCCGCCGCTTTTCTCCTGCCTATTTCTATAACCTCATCTCCCGAAAGAGCTTCCTCCTGCACGCCTGCCGCCATATTTGTTATCATAGATATCCCGAGGACGTTCAGACCGCAGTGAGCCGCCGCCACAACTTCCAGAACGGTAGACATTCCCACGGCGTCCGCTCCCAAAGCTCTGAACGCGCGTATCTCAGCCGGAGTCTCGAAGTTCGGTCCGAGGCAGCCCAGATAAACTCCTTCTTTCAGATCTATTCGCAGATCTTCTGCGCATTCCCGCGCCAGCTCGCAGAGCTTCGGCGTGTACGCGGCGGACATATCCGGAAAACGCACTCCGACTCTGTCGTCATTTTCGCCCACAAGAGGATTCTTCCCCGTCAGGTTTATATGATCTGTTATGAGCATTAAATCTCCGCCGTTGAAGCTTTCGTTTATCCCGCCTGCGGCGTTTGTCAGTATCACAGTGTGAGCACCTATAAATTTCATCACCTGTATCGGGAACACCGTATCAGAGGCCGCGTATCCCTCGTAGCAGTGCAGCCTGCCTCCCATGCACGCAACGCGCTTTCCTCCAAAATCGCCTATTATCAACTTTCCGGCATGAGCAGGAGCTGTAGACATCTGAAAATTGGGAATGTCTTTATAGTCGAGTTCTACCGCATTTTCAACATAATTCACCAAGACGCCCTGCGCCGATCCGAGCACAAGACCTATCTGTATTTCTCCCGCCTTGTCCTTTATGTATTCCGCCGCCTCCATTAATCTTTCGTAAAGCGCCATGTCTCTTTCTCTCCTATTCCATGTTTTTTAATAAATCGGGGCGCACGCGCCTCGTTTTTTCTATCGCTTTTTCTCGCTGCCATTTTACTATATTTGCATGATGCCCGCTCAGCAGAACCTCCGGCACCTTCAGCCCGCGAAAATCACTCGGTCTGGTATACTGCGGATACTCCAGCAGCCCCGCGGAGTGAGACTCGTCCTCCGTGCTCATGGCATTCCCCAACACTCCGGGAATATGACGCATCACGCTGTCCAGCAGCACCATGGCAGGAAGCTCTCCCCCCGTGAGCACATAGTCTCCGATAGAGATCTCTCTGTCTATCAATTCGTCTATTATGCGCTGGTCCACTCCTTCATAATGACCGCAAAGTATATTTACGGCGTCGTATTCAGCAATTTCACGTGACATGCCTGCATTGAGCACATCTCCCGCAGGAGACATATATACATTGAGCACGCGCTTTCCATCCTGCTCTTTCGCCACCGCCGCGAAGCAGTCAAAAACGGGCTGAGGCATTATGAGCATACCCGCTCCGCCGCCGAAAGGCGCATCGTCTACGCGCCTATGCTTATCCAACGTGTAGTCTCTGAAATTTATAAGATTCACCCGCACATGCCCCGCCTCTATCGCACGCTTGAGCATACTCTCCTCAAGCAGGCCCCGAAGCATATCCGGAAATATAGTAAGTATGTTAAACTCTATCATACTTTCCTTTTTCCCTCTCGCCCCTTTGCAAAATTCAAAAGTGTTTTTTATCGGTATTGATTGTTATATTATACCACGAAGTCAAGGCTTCGTCATCCTTTTCTTCCTCCGCGAAGCCGTAAAGTCGATAAATCATAGGCTTTCTTTATTTTATACGCTTCAGTCAAATACTGCTATCTTTTCCAACTCGTCTGCATTCACGACTATCTGAGCCGCCTCTGCATCGCGCTTCACTATAACATGCGGCACAGCCGGAAACATACAGCCCCTCTCGCCTTTGACCACATATACGTCGGTCGCGCCGTTTTGCAGCACATCCGTCAGCTCTCCCAGTTCCTCGCCCTTGTCCGTGCTCACTCTGGCGCCTATTATATCCGCTATATAAACAGCGCCCTCCGGCAGCGGCGCCGCGCTCTCGCGATCTATATATATAACGCGGTTTCTGTATGTCTCCGCTTCGTTCCTGTCCGGTATTCCTTCTATTTTTAAATACACAAACTGCTTATACGTTCTTGCTCCGGACACGCTGCGTCTTTCGTATTCATCGCCTTTTTTTAAATATATATGATCTATATCGCCGACTCTGCTAAGGTCGTCTGTAAAAGTCTTGAGTTTTAGCTCGCCTTTTATACCCTGCGGTTTGAGCACCTGCCCAAATCTAAAATACTTCTCCATCCGATCTCCTTTTTATATAAAAATTCGGCACGCTGTCTCTTTGAGACTTCATGCCGAATTGTGTCAGACTATTTCGACGACGTATTTTTTGTCGCCCTTCGCGGAGGCCGCTTTGACCACAGTTCTGATTGCCTTGGCTATTCTGCCCTGCTTTCCTATGACCTTGCCCATATCGTCTTCCGCGACGTTGAGTTCAATCGTGATCGTTCCGTCTGCGCCTTCGCTCTCTTTTACTTTTACTGCACCCGGCTCGTCTACGAGGGATTTTGCAATATATTCCACTAATTCCAGCATGCGGTATCCTTTCTATGTACAGCCGGCGTATTGCGGCTTATTACTTTTCAATCGCTCCGTTTTTCTTGAGCAAAGCGCGTACTGTATCTGTCGGCTGAGCGCCCTTCTTGATCCAGTCTGCCGCCTTTTCATTGTCAATCTTAGTTTCCTTTGTAAGAGGATTGTAGTAACCCAGCTCCTCGATGAAGCGGCCGTCTCTGGGGGAGCGGCTGTCAGCGACTACTACTCTGTAAAAAGGATTTTTCTTGCTGCCCATTCTCTTAAATCTGATTTTAACTGCCATTGTTTTTCTCCTAAATTATATAAATGATTTTATTTTATTATGCAAGCTCAGAAGGGCATTCGGAACATCCCACGGCCTTTTTTGCCTTTTTTTCCGCCCATCATTTGCTTCATCATCTTCTTCATTTGCTCGAACTGATTCAAAAGTCTGTTGACCTCCTGCACGCTCGTGCCGCTGCCCGCCGCGATTCTCTTTCTGCGGCTGGCGTTTATTATCTGAGGGTTATCCCGCTCCTTGAGCGTCATTGAGCAGATTATCGCCTCTGTCTTTTTCATGCCTGTCTCATCGACCTGCATTCCCTTGAGCTTATTTCCGCCGGGGATCATCCCCAGCATCTCGTCCAATCCGCCCATATCCTTGAGCTGCCTGAGCTGTTCGAGAAAATCGGAGAGCGTAAATTGCTCCTGCTTCATCTTGCGCATGGCTTCCAGCGATTTTTTCTGATCGAAAGCTTCTTCCGCCTTTTCAATCAGAGTCATCACGTCGCCCATGCCCAATATTCTCGACGCCATTCTATCCGGATAAAACGCCTCTATATCAGACATTTTCTCACCCGTTCCGACAAACTTTATCGGCTTGCCCGTAACTTCTTTTACGCTCAGCGCGGCGCCGCCTCTGGCATCGCCGTCCACCTTAGTGAGAATAACGCCCGTCAGCTCCACCTGCTCGTTGAAAGCCTTCGCCGCATTGACCGCGTCCTGACCTGTCATTGCGTCTATGACCAGCAGAACCTCGTCGGGCTCCGCCTCTTCTCTCAGCTCTATAAGCTCCGCCATCATGTCCTCGTCGATGTGCAGTCTGCCTGCCGTATCTACGATTATGACGTCGTTGCCCTTGTCCTCTGCGTACTTCTTCGCCGCCTTGAATATCTTTTTGGGCTTATCCTGCCCCATTTCAAAGGAATCCACGCCCGCCGTGCCGGATACGACTACCAACTGCTTTATCGCCGCAGGTCTATATACGTCGCACGCCACAAGCAGCGGCTTTTTTCCTTTTTTCTTCAAGTATGCGCCCAGCTTGCCGCACATAGTCGTCTTGCCCGCTCCCTGCAGGCCCGCCATCAGTATTACCGTCGGCGGTTTAGACGCTATTTTCAGATCGCTCCTCTGACCTCCCAGAAGCGCAACCATCTCGTCGCGCACTATCTTAATTACCTGCTGACCCGGAGTGAGACTCTCCAGAACCTCCGTGCCCACGGCTTTTTCTGATACTGCTTTTATGAACTTCTTGACTACCAGGAAGTTTACATCCGCTTCGAGCAGCGCAAGCTTTACTTCGCGCATCGCCGCTTTTATATCTGACTCTGAGAGCTTGCCCTTGCCCGTGAGCTTTTTGAATACGTTTTGTAATTTGTCCGCTAAACCGTCAAAAGCCATTCTAATCCTCCCAGATACTTCTAAGGATATCAGCCGCGTACAGCAGCTCTCCCGTATGTACGCCGCGAGCTATCAATCCCTCTATAACGTAAATCGCATCGTATGTCTTATGAAACGCAGATCTCAGCCCGAGCTGATGCTCCAGCTGTCTCAAATGCGCCTCTCCGCGTTTGAGACTGTCCAGCGCCGCCTGCCGAGATGTTCCCGTGTTTTCCGCAATCTCCGCCAAAGAGTAATCCAAGTTGTAATACATGTCCAGAGTTTCCCTCTGCTTATCCGTCAGCAAAGACGAATAAAACTCCAAAAGCTCAGACATCAGCAATTCCTTTTGCTGCGGCATGATGTATTATACCCCCTATAAGTTTATGTGTCAAGGTTTTTTTCTTTACACCCTTCGCCCCGTCTATTCAAACAGAGCCGCTGCGAATTCTTCCGCTTCAAACGGCTGCAAATCGTCCATTCCCTCTCCTACGCCGATAAATCGCACGGGCAGCCCCAGCTCCTTGCGTATAGCAAGAACCACGCCGCCCTTTGCCGTTCCGTCCAGCTTCGTGAGTATAATGCCGTCCAGCTTAGCCGCGCCGCTAAATTCTTTAGCCTGAGTGATTGCGTTCTGTCCCGTAGTTGCATCCAAGACTATCAGAGTCTCTCTCGCCGCCTCGGGATATTCCTTATCAACGACTCTTGAAATTTTTGCGAGCTCGTTCATGAGATTTTTTTTGTTGTGCAGTCTGCCCGCAGTGTCCACGATTATGACGTCGCTCCCGCGATGCTTCGCGGAATCCAGCGCATCGTATACCACCGCGGCAGGGTCGCTCCCCTCTGAGTATTTAACTATCGGCACTCCGGCTCTCTCAGACCATATTGTAAGCTGCTCCGCCGCCGCCGCTCTGAACGTATCCGCCGCCGCGAGCAAGACCTCCTTGCCGTTCTGTTTATAATAATTTGCGATTTTGCCTATTGACGTAGTCTTGCCCACTCCGTTTACACCCACGACGAGTATCACCTTGGGGAATGTCTCCTCCGGCAGCTCCCATGTCAGCTGCTCTGTCAAAATCTCGCGCAGCTTTTCCTGCACGAGCGCCGTATCCGTAATTTTTTCTTCTTTTATAGTTTCGCGCAGCCTGTCCATTATTTCTATCGTGGTAGGCGCGCCTACATCGCATAGTATCAGAGTTTCCTCCAGCTCCTCCATCAAATCTTCGTCTACCTTTGAAAAGACCGAGAATACCCCGCCGATTTTGCCTGACAGGTTATCTCTCGTCTTGCTCATTCCCTTTTTCAGTTTATCAAAAAATCCCATCTGTCTATACCTCCAGCCTCAGACTTTATAAGCATTATTGCGCCCCAACCCGAGCCAACTCTTCATTAATAATATATATTATATCAAACAGTTAAAAATCGCGGCTGCTTAATCTGTACACAACTCAGCGTACAGTCGCGTATTCTTGACCTCGCCGTTTTTAGCTGCGTCAGACTCTGTGTACGCATACGGCAGCCCGTCCCGCAGCTTGTCCAATATTTTTTATTGTTCAGCGGGCTTGCCAAAGCCGCCGCGTCGCTCGTTCTCCATTTTCTTATTTTTCATTTCATATTCCGGTTCCTTAGCTCTGCATGTCCACCGACACCATTCCGGACACGCCTTTTTCTCCCATAGCAACTCCATACAGCACATCGCAGACTGCCATAGTGGGCTTTCTGTGTGTGATTACTACAAACTGCGACTCAGGCATGCCTTTCAAATACTGCGCGAGACGATGTACATTAGCTTCGTCGAGCGGCGCATCTATCTCGTCCAGCAGGCATACCGGAGACGGATTTATCTTTATCATGGCAAAGGTGAGCGCAATGGCGGTCAGAGCCTTCTCTCCGCCCGAGAGCAGCGTTATATTCTGCAGCTTCTTTCCCGGCGGTACGGCGGATATATCTATGCCGCAGCTCATTATATCTCCCTCGCCCAATGTCAGCTTCGCCGTGCCTCCGCCGAAAAGCTCCCCGAAGATTTTTCCAAAATGCTCGTTTATCTTTTCAAAGCTGTCCTTGAAGCTCGTCCGCATTCCCGTCATCAGCTTGTCTATCAACGTTTCGAGATCCTCCTTCGCCTTAAGGAGATCCTCCCTTTGCGCAGTCATATCGTCAGAACGCTGCTTGAGTATTTCATATTCTTCAGGAGCGGATGGATTTACGCCGCCCAGCTCCCGAATGGCAGCTTTTATTCCGGTTATTTCGCTCGAAGCCTTTGCAAACGATATATCCGTTCTGTCTCTTATGTCTTTTGCATTGCCATAAGTTATGGAATATTCGTTAAAAAGCTTCTGAGCCGCATTTTCACGCGCATATTTTACCTTGTCCATCTGACCGCGCACAGAGAACACTCTGTCAGACAGAGCCGCTTTTTCCTCCTGAATCTCTGTGGATCGCTTCTGCGCCCCAAACGACGCATCCTGCGCCGCTTTCTGCTCTTTTTCAAGCTTAGAGAGCTCTTCTTCCCTCGCCGCAAGCTTCTGTTTTTCCTGCGATAGACTCTGAGCCAAAGCGCTTTCCGCCTGTTTAGACTCCTCCGTTCTCTCTGTAAGCTTTTGCAATTCGGAATCTGAATCCTGTGCCGTACGCCGTGCGTCCAGAAGCTCTGTCTCAAGTCTGGAAAGGCGCTCCGCCGCGCTCTTTCTTTTCGCCGACGTCTCTGCCAATTCTATGCCCAGCTCGCGCACTCTGTCGTTCAGTCTCTCCGACACGCCGTCGTCCAAAGGCGACGTCTGCTCCAAGCTGCGCTCTATGCCCGTCAGCTCCTGCTCCAGCGCAGTCTCCCTTGCCGCAAAATTCTCTGCTCTGGCGTTCAGCCGCTCGGCGGTTTTCTCATCGGGCAATTCCTCCAGCCGTTCCAGAGCATTCCGAGCTGAGGTCTCCGTTTCCTGCGCCGTCTTTAAGCTCTGTTCCAACGCCGCGCGCTGTATCTCTTTTTCTCTGAGCGCACTCTGAGCCTCGGACTGCTTCTCGGCCGTCTGCCCTTCTTTCGCCAAAAGGCTGTCTGCCCTTTTTTTCAGAGAATGCAACTGCTCCTGCGTTTCAGACAAGGCGTTTTTCGCATCCTCTATTTTTCTCTCTCTGGAGACGAGGCCGTATCTGTTCTTTCCCGTGCTGCCTCCGGTCATCGTCCCGCCCGGTCTCAGGATGTCGCCCTGGAGCGTCACGCACCTCAGCGCCTGACCGGAAGCGCGCATAAGCTGTATGCCGCTGTCCATATCCTCGACTATGACCGTTCGCGCCAGCAAAAAGTTTATTGCTTTTTCTATCTCTGCCGGATATTCCACAGCTTCGTTCGCCGCGCACACCACGCCCGGCATATTCATATACCGCCTTTCGGACGCGCTCATATGCTGCTGACGCAGCGCCGCCAGAGGCAGAAATGTGACTCTGCCCATGCGCTTCTGTCTGAGAATATTTATTGCGTATTTCGCGTCGTATTCATCATGTACTATGACGTTTTGCAGCGCGCCTCCGAGCGCCGCCTCTATCGCCTGTTCGTATTCCGCAGGAGTGCGCACCAGCTCAGCCACAGTACCTATCATTCTGTCCGAAAGCTCAGGATCGCGCGCCGCATAGTTCATAAGCCGCTTTACGCTCTCGTAATATCCTTCATATTCTTCTTTCATACCCGTGAGCATTTTTAGCTGAGTTCCTCTTTCGGAGGCCTGCCTTTCCAGGCTTCTGATGTGATTCTCCAGTTCGGACTTTTCTCTCGCCAGGTTCAGCTTTTGCCCTGTCAGCTCGTTCAGCTCTGCCGCCGCCGTTTCCGTCTCTTTCGCAAGGGTTTCCATCTGCTTTTCGATCTGTTCCCTGATCTCAGCAGCTTTCTGCGCCTCGTCCCGCGCTCTTAATATCTCCTCTGCGCTGCGCTGAGTGCGCTCCGCTTCTGTTCGCGCCTGCTCCTTCGCCTGCGCCAGCTGCCCGCGCACGTCAGATAGCTCTCCCAAAAGCTCCACCTGACGCGCCCTCAGCTTTGCCAGACTGCGCTCAGCGTCTTTTCTAAGTTCAGTATGCTCCGTATAGTCGCGCTGTGCCTTTTCAAGCTCCGCCTTCGCCTTTTTTTCTTTTAGCTCTCCCTCCGACAGCTCTTTGCGAGTGTCTTCTATCTCTTTTTCGATGTTTTTCAGCGCGTCCTCGCTGTTAGCTCTGTTCCGCTGAATTGTCTCCGCGCGCTGCTGTGCATTCGCGCGGCGCTCCGCCTGCAAGTTCATCTCGCCCTGTATTCTCTCGCAATTCGCTCTGAGAGCCGAACGCTCCTCCGACAAAGCTCCGACCTGCTCCGTGAGCTCAGACAATCTGAGCTGAGCCTCCTCTGCCGCGCGAGCTTCTGAATCCAGGCGCTTTTGCAGCCCCGCCATCTCTCCGTCCAGCAGGTCATACTCTTCTTTCAGCTTTTTCTCTCTCTCAGCATATTTCTCGTAATTGTAAGCGTATATTACCGCATCGAGAGTGCGCTGAGTCTCGGCCAGCTCAAAGTATTTCTTTGCCCTCTCCGCCTGCACGCGCATAGGCTCCAACTGATTATTGAGCTCCCCGAGTATATCCTCCACTCTGGTGAGGTTATCCGCCGTTTTTTCCAGCTTGGCCTCCGCTTCTTCCTTGCGCACGCGGAATTTCATTATGCCGGCCGCTTCTTCAAAGACCTTTCTTCTCGCCTGCGGCTTACTCGACAGTATCTCGTCTATCCGACCCTGACCTATTATGGAGTACCCCTCTTTGCCTATGCCGGTATCGCGCACAAGCTCCAAAACGTCTCGCAGCCTGACGAGCTTTCCGTTTATTCTATACTCGCTTTCGCCCGAACGATACAGCTTCCGCGAGACGGTTATTTCCGAAAATTCACTTTTCATTTTGCCGTCTGCATTGTCGAACACCAAAGTAACCTCCGCGAAGGACTTTCTCGCGCGCTGCGCCGTCCCTCCGAATATGACGTCCTCCATCTTGTCTCCGCGCAGATTCTTGCTGCTCTGCTCTCCCAGAACCCATCTTAGCGCGTCGGCTATGTTGCTCTTTCCGCTTCCGTTCGGCCCTACTATTCCCGTTATGCCCGGGGTTATCTCTAAATGCGTCTTATTTGCAAATGATTTAAAACCATTCAATTCTATCGTTTTTAAGTACAACTATTTCTCCCGCCTTAGCGTTAATGCCATCCGCTTTTTTAATCGTGTCTCTATTCTACCACACTTTACCTCTGCGCGAAAGTACGCCGTTTTGCTTTGAAAAAGTTTTTTGCTTCCGACTCTTGACGCAGAACCTTGATTGCGATATAATAGTTTGGCAGGTGCTACTGTGGCTCAGTTGGTAGAGCAGCGCATTCGTAAT
>UQXU01000008.1 GCA_900545085.1 uncultured Eubacteriales bacterium | reverse complement strand
GTGGGGCCCTTATAGGGCCTGTTCAAACCACCGGTTCAACCGGTGGTTTTGATTTGCGACACGATATTCAATCCATATCTAATTCATCCGGAATGTCTGCGTCTTCAATTTTTGTCACCGGCTGGATGTGCCTGCGGCGATGATTCCTCGGCAGTATTATTACATCGGAGTTATCGTCTTTTCGCTTCGGAATGGGGAGTATCCCCGGGATTCGTATAACGCCGGAGGTGCGGAAGAAGGTCTCGAATATCGGAGTGAGAAGCATCGCGACGATGGCGCAGGCGAAGCCGCCGTTGTAGAGACACAGCCCGCCGTGCAGCAGAGGAACAGAAACGACGACGAAGGAATGAAACATGCCTGCGAGTACTCCGCAGAGAAAACCATATCTGCCCGAGATTGGAGAGAGGCCGTTTGCGAAGCAAAGTCCGATTATAATGGACTGAGTATCCAGCTCCCAGAAGCCGAATAAGCTCGCAAGCAGATAGCCTATCATAATGGGCAGTACGTTGAGCGGATTTGAGCCCAGAGCGACAGGAGCCAGCATGCAGAATACCGCTCCCAGAGTGGGCGCTGTGAAGCTGGCGCCGATTACTATATAGTACAGCAATATGAACAGGCCGTACACTCCGGTTGACATTATAGTGAGAGGCATACCATAGTCTTTGGGGAGATTTGCGTGATATCCCGTACAGCGCATTACTGAAATAAAACCACGGAAGCTGCATCCGTTCAATACAAAACCGACGGCAATGCAGGATATGAAAAATATACAAGAAAATATAGGCACGACAAAAGGCTCTCCGTCTCCGAGGATAGAAGTCGTCGGCGCTTCGATGCCGAGAGTTTTATAGCCGAGGGTGTATAACAGAAAACCTATCAGACCTGCTCCGACGCCTGCGTTATACAGGCTGCTGCCCATGTGGACGTTGGGAGCATGTTCACAAAGAGCAGGCATGAGAAAGCCGGAGAACAGCCCCACGCCTAGCGCGAGAAGTATATAAACCAGCTCTAATTCGCTTCTAACTTCTGTACCGGGATATCTGAGCAGAGCCTCGCTGACAAAAGGCGCCATAGCCGTGGAGAACAGAGCGGTGTTGGCGTGCTGGGAAAAATGTTCTCTGCGCACGAGAGAGAAAAGCATAGTACCCAGTATGCACGGCCACATATTGAGTATATTTATACCCATAAAAGAGAACCCGACAGTGAGGAAGAACGCCACGACGGAGCCGGCGTTCAGGTCTGCGCGGGACAGCCCCAGCACGAGGCAGCAGCCGAACCCTACAAGGCTGACGTTCAGAAAGGTGGAACCGACGCCGCCGACGCTGAAATAGTCCAAAGCGCTTTGGGCGGGAGAAAAAACTATAGAATGCAGACCTCCGAGCAGACTGCCGTCGCTTCGTATAAAGGCGAATATCAGACTGAGGACTGAAAAATAAATGAAGAGCTTGAGCAAGGAAGGCGTAGGCTCGTGCCCGTGCAAAGAGATTTTTTGTTGCATTATTTAACTCCGAAAGTGGATTTGCATTTTATTAACACTTAAATTATACCACTCAGCGTTAAATTCAATTATTCGATTTATTCAATACGTTATATGAATAAATATATAACATTAGAGTAAACTAATAGCGCAGAGCTGCGTTGAAACGGAGCTTTTTGGGGTATATAATATAAATTAGAGGAGTAATTTTTTACGATTAAGGAGAAGGTGTATGCAGGAAATATTGAAAAAGAGAATAGAAAATTTCGCAAAACTCATAGTCAAGAAGGGCGTTAACGTACAGCAGGGGCAGGAGGTAGTTATTTCGGCAGAGCTGGATCAGCCTGAGTTTATAGAGTGCATAGCCAAAGAGTGCTACGAAGCCGGAGCGAGAAAGGTTCGTGTAGATTGGACTCATCAGCCGTTGGAGAAAATGGCGGTTGAGAATGCGGACGGGCTTGTTTTGGGCGAAGTTGAAGCATGGGAGTATGCAAAAATGGAAAGCATGAGTCTCAAGCTGCCCGCGAGAATATACATACTCAGCGACGACCCCGATGGATTGGCGGGAATAGATCAAGCGAAGTACGCCAAGGCAATACAGGCGAAAATGAAGGTTTTGAAGCCGCTGCGCGATAGAATGGAAAACAGGTACCAGTGGTGCATAGCCGCCGCTCCGGGGAAAGCGTGGGCGAAAAAGCTCTTTCCGGAGCTGAAAGACGAGGAGGCGGTTGAAAAGCTGTGGGAGGCAATACTGGATACGTCCAGAGTCACGGATGATCCCATAGCCGCGTGGACAAAGCACAACGAAAATCTGTCCGAAAAGTGCGCGTGGCTCAACTCTCTGGGATTGGAGAAGCTGGAGTACAAGTCCGGCAGCGGCACTGATTTTACCGTCGGACTGATAGACGGCGGAATGTTCCTCGCCGGAGAGGAGGATACCATATCCGGAGTGCCGTTCAACGCGAATATACCCAGCGAGGAGGCGTACACGTCGCCTATGCGCGGAGAGGCTGAAGGAATTGTAGTCGCGAGCAAGCCGCTGTCCTACCAGGGCGAGCTGATAGAGAATTTCTCGGTGAAATTCCGCGGGGGCAAGGCTGTGGAGGTGAAAGCCGAAAAGGGGGAGAGCCTGCTGCGCGAGCTGATAGCAATGGACGACGGAGCGGCGTATCTGGGAGAATGCGCTCTCGTGCCGTATGATTCGCCCATATCCAATTCCGGACTGCTGTTTTACAACACGCTTTTCGACGAGAATGCAGCGTGCCATCTGGCTCTGGGACGCGGTTTTACGAATACGGTAAAAGGGTACGAGGCGATGAGCGACGAGCAGCTTAAAGAAAAAGGCGTGAACGACTCGGCGGTTCACGTAGACTTTATGATAGGCACGGAGGACCTGGAAATAGTAGGCGTAACAAAAAACGGAGAGCGCGTTCAGATATTCAAGAACGGAAACTGGGCTGAGCAGGATTAAAACAATTAAATAAAATTTAAACCAAGAGCTTCCGGATGTGATATACACTAAAAAAGTGTCTGACTTTTTGGGGTGTATATCAGTAAAAAGGAGGCTCTTTTTAAATAAAATAAAAAAGACGGCTTTGCAGCCGTCAGATGTGTCAAAATGATTAATCAGCTTTCGCCGGAAATTACGTTCACGCCTTCGAGAATGTATGTGAAGTAAGGTGCGGAACGATCTACGGACTCGTGGAAAGCTTCGCCTTCGGCTATGTCGAGATCTTCGCCGCCTTCGACGGTGTTAGTACCCTTGAGAGGACCTGCGAAAACCTCCAGCTCGCCGGACTTGATCTTCTCCGTAGCTTCGTCGAGAGCTTCCTGTGTGCCTTCGGCAGCGATGTCCGTGTTGAGCGGAGAGAGGTAAACAGCGCCGTCGGCCAGACCTTGGCACCAGTCTGTGTCGATTGCCTTGCCGTCTATTACGCACTGAACTGCGTAATCGAGATAGATGCTCCAGTCGGAACGAGCGGAGATGAGAGACGCCTTGGGAGCGGCCTCAATCATATCGGAATTGTAGCCGACCTGGAAGACGCCGTTGTTCTCAGCAGTAGTAGCGGTAGCCGTGGAGTCTGCGTCCTGACCGAGAACTACGCAGCCGCTGTCGATGAGCTTCTGAGCGACCTGAGCTTCTGTCGTCGGGTCGTTCCACTGCTGAGTGTAAATCACGTCCATAGTAGCCTCCGGGCAGACGGACTTGGCTCCTAGATAGAATGCGGAGTAAGCGGATATGCACTCGGCGTAGGGGAATGCGGCGACATAGCCGAGCTTTGTCTCGCCCAGCTCGTTCAGCTTCATGCCTGCGGCGATTCCTGTGAGGTAGCGGACCTCGTGGATGCCTGTGAAGTAGTTGTGATAGTTGGGCAGATTTACTTCAGCGGCCTGTTCGCCGGTAGCGTGGCAGAACTGGATTTCGGGATGTGCTTTAGCCATTTCTACTACGTAAGGTTCGAATCCGAAGCTCGTAGCGAATATGATTTGGCAGCCCTGATCTACCAGCTCCTGAAGAGCGGTTGTAGTAGCGTCGCCTTCCGCCGTGTAGTATTTATTGATAATTTGATCCTCATTGAGACCGAGGTCCTTTACCATCTTCTGAGTGCCTAAATCGTGGTTGTAAGTATAGCCCTTGTCGGACGGATCGGAAATGTGTACAAAGCCGATTTTGAGGTCTTCTTTAGCGACGGGCGTCAGAGCGGAAGACTCGCTGCTCGCTTCGGAAGAAGCAGCTGCTGTATCTGCCGCGGAAGCAGGCGCTTCGGACGCCGGAGCGGAGCTCTCTGAACCGCCGGAGCATGCGGCCATGCCTAAACACATGACGGCGGCCATACCTGCGGCCAGAATTTTCTTTAGTTTCATTGGTGTTCTTTCCTCCTAATGGAATATATATTTGCGCATAGCGCCAGAAAGGCTGTTTAAAAATAAAAAAGCTTGCGACACTATTTTACAGCGTTTTCATATAGATTGCAAGAGAATTTAATTTTAATGTAATACGTAATATTACGTCAATAATAAATACCGGACGCAGCCTCGCAGGGCGAAAAACTGAGACTAAGGCCTCCGCTTTTAGAGGCGAGGATATCTATAGTGGTATAATCTGCGAATGTGCAGAATTTATGCTTTTTAGGAAAAAATACATCAAATCAAAAAGAAAGCGGCCTTAAGACCGCTTTCAGTTCGTTAATTTGCTTAAAGATTAGTTAGAACCGGAGACCTCTGTTATACCGTCAACGATGTAAGCAAAGGACGGAGCGGATCTCTCTTCAGACTCGTGGAAGTATTCGCCCTCAGCGAGGTTGAGATCTTCGCCGCCGTCTACGGCCTTACCTGTGAGCGGGCCTGCGAATACGTGCAGCTCGCCGGACTTGATCTTCTCTGTAGCTTCGTCGATAGCTTCCTGTGTGCCTTCGGCAGCGATGTCTGTGTTGAGCGGAGAGACATAGACCGCACCCTCGGCCAGACCCTGGCACCAGTCTGTGTCGATAGCCTTGCCGTCGATCATGCACTGAACTGCGTACTCGAGGTAGATGCCCCAGTCAGAGCGAGCAGAGATGAGAGATGCGTTGGGTGCGGCGTCGATCATGTCAGAGTTGTAACCAACCTGGAAAGCGCCGTTCTTCTCTGCTGTGGTAGCAGGAGCGGTGGAGTCGGAATGCTGGCTGATTACCTTGCAGCCGCTGTCGATCAGAGTCTTAGCGACCTGAGCTTCCGTCGTCGGGTCGTTCCAGCTCTGAGTGTAAATTACATCCATAGTAGCCTCGGGGCAGACGGATTTAGCGCCGAGATAAAAAGCTGTGTAACCGGAGATAACCTCTGCAAAGGGGAACGCGGCGACATAGCCGAGCTTTGTCTCGCCCAGCTCCTTGAGTTTCATGCCGGCTGCGATACCGCCGAGGTAGCGGGCTTCATAAATGGATGTGAAATAGTTGTGGTAGTTGGAGAGACCTTCTGTGGAGGCTTTTACGCCTGTAGCGTGGCAGAACTGAATTTCGGGATGTTCTTTAGCCATTTCTACTACGTAATTCTCGAAGCCGAAGCTAGTAGCGAATATGATTTGGCAGCCCTGATCTACCAGCTCCTGGAGAGCGGTTGCGCAAGAGTCGTCTTCAGATACGTTGTACTTGTTGATTACCTGATCTTCGCTCAGACCGAGAGCCTTGATCATTTCCTGAGTGCCGAGGTCGTGGTTGTAGGTATAACCCATATCGGACGGATCGGAGATGTGTACAAAGCCAATCTTGAGGTCTTCCTTAGCTACGGGTGTGACAGAAGCGGCTTCGCTTGCTTCAGCCTCGGCAGAAGCGGGAGCTTCGGAAACGGCTTCGGACGCCTCGGATGAAGCGGATTCTGACGCTGCGGCAGAGCTGTCTGACCCGCCGGAGCAGGCAGCGAGTGCGAGACACATAACGCCGGCCAGAGCGGCAGCCATGATTCTTTTGAGTTTCATTGTTTTGCTTTCCTCCTGTAGATATGTATCGCGCGTAATTTGCACGAAAGAGACGAAATAATATGCGTGGATGCTATAACTTACATTATTATATGTTATATAATAAATATTATATATTCCAGCAGATATGTGAAAAGATGCGATTATAATGACGGGGCGGAGCCCCTTGTTGAATCCGGAAATAGCTTCATTGCTTTACATAGCTATTTTACAGCATCGTCATTTCTTTTGCAACACTTTTTCATATTATGGACAAAATTCGAGCTGCGGCCGAGGGCATAAAAATTATTCGCGACAGCGTTTTTTATTGCATTTGCACCTACAGTTGTGCTATCATCTTAGATGAAATTATTGTGAAACTACGGACACCCATAAAGGAGGTGGAGAAATGGCGAATAAACACACCGTGCTACTGGAAAATATAGGCAAGAGATTCGGAGATGTAATCGCCAATGACGGAATAAACCTCGAGATACGCGGCGGGGAGATACTGTCGCTGCTCGGAGAGAACGGCAGCGGAAAAACGACGCTGATGAACATGCTGTCCGGCATATATTTTCCGGACGAAGGGCAGATCTACGTGGACGGCAGCCCCGTTACGATCCGCTCGCCTAAGGATTCGTTTGATTTAGGGATAGGAATGATACATCAGCATTTCAAGCTCATAGATGTGCTGACGGTCGCGGAAAATACGCTGCTCGGCCTGAAGGAACAAGGCAGATTGAACACGAAAGCGTGCGAGGAAAAGATAAGAGATATATGCAGCAAGTATGGCTTTGACGTCGATCCGACCAAGCATATATACGAGCTGACCGTATCTCAGAAGCAGACGGTAGAGATAGTGAAAGTGCTTTACCGCGGCGCGAATATACTGATACTCGACGAGCCTACGGCGGTTCTGACTCCGCAGGAGACCAAGAGGCTTTTCTCCGTACTGCGGAATATGCGGGACGACGGCAAGGCGATAGTAATAATCACGCACAAGCTGAACGAGGTAATGGAGCTGTCGGACAGGGTATCCGTACTGCGAAAGGGTAAATACATAGGTACGGTAAACACGAGCGAGACGTCGCCCAAGGCGCTGACGGACATGATGGTAGGCAGAGCGACCGCTTTGAATATAGAGCGAGACGAGCCTGTCGATATAAAAGAGAGACTGCTTATCAGCAACTTGAACTGCAAGAGTGAGGATGGCTTGAGCGTCCTTTCCAATGTAAGCTTTACGGCTTACGGCGGAGAGATACTCGGCATCGCGGGAATCTCCGGCAGCGGTCAGAAAGAGCTGCTGGAATGTATCGCGGGGCTTTTCCCCGCTGAGGAGGGCAGCAGCATAATGTACATCGACCCAAAGAGCGGGGAGAAAAAAGAGCTGCTGCGTCAAACTCCGGCGAAGATACGAGCTCTCGGGGTCAAGCTCGCTTTTGTCCCCGAGGACAGATTGGGCATGGGGCTTGTCGGCGGGATGTGCATACGCGATAATATAATGCTCAAGACGTATAAACGAGGGAAAACGCCTTTTACGGACAGAATAACGCCTAAAAAAGCGGCGGACAGAATAATAGAAGAGCTGGAGGTGGTCACTCCGGGAGAGAAGGCGCCCGTGCGCAGAATGTCGGGCGGAAATGTACAAAAGATACTGGTAGGCAGAGAGATAGATTCAAATCCGACCGTGCTGATGAGCGCGTATGCGGTCCGCGGTCTTGACATAAACACCAGTTACACGATATATCGGCTGATGGGAGAGCAGAAGAAAAAGGGAGTAGCGGTAGTGTACGTCGGTGAAGATCTGGACGTTCTCATTGAACTATGCGACAGGATAGTGGTGCTTTGTGCCGGACGAGTCAGCGGCATAGTGGACGCGAGGACAACCTCTAAAGAAGAAATCGGACTGCTCATGACTCAGCATTCCGAAGAAGAGGAGACGGCATAATGGCACGGGAAAAACACGATAAGAAAGAAGCTCTGATCCGCATTGTCAAGCGAGGCGATATAGCCCGCGGGAAGGCGTGGATTATACGCCTTTCGTCCGTATTGCTCGCGCTGATAACGGGCGGTCTGCTCATACTCGCGCTGGGACACAATCCTTTTACGGTATACGCAGACATGGCGAAGGGATCTCTGGCGACGGGGACGGCGAGGATTGGAATGCTGAAGATAGCGATACCGCTCCTCGGCACGGCGCTCGCGCTCGCTCCTGCATTTAAAATGCGGTTTTGGAATATAGGCGCTGAAGGGCAGATCCTTATGGGTGCGATATTCGCGTCGTACTTTGCGCTGTTTTGCGCGGACAGTATGCCGTCCGGGCTGCTGATATTCGTAATGTTTATAGCGGGAGCTGTCGGCGGCGGCATCTGGGGTCTTATCCCCGCGGTGTTCAAAGCGCGCTGGAACACTAACGAGACGTTGTTCACGCTTATGCTGAACTACATTGCGCTGGGAATAGTGAACTACCTGCGAACAGGACCGTGGAAAGATCCCAGCAACACATATCCTAAGATTGCAATGTTTGACGACGCGGCGCGCCTGCCGTCCTTTTTGGGAGTCAACGCAGGCTGGGTGCTGGTTGTGCTGCTCACGATAGGCATGTATATTTACATGAAATACACGAAACAGGGATACGAAATATCCGTCGTGGGCGAAAGTGAACGCACGGCGGCTTATGCCGGAATGAGCGTATCTAAGATTATAATGCGCACGATGTTTATATCCGGAGCGATAGCAGGCGTAGTCGGCGTTATAATAGTGTCCGGAAACACTTTTACGCTGTCGGAAAACACCACGAGCGGATACGGATTTACGGCTATTACGGTGGCGTGGCTCGCCGCGCTGAATCCGTTCGCTATGGTTGTAATATCAATATTCCTTGCGGTGCTGACAAAGGGTGCGAACACGATACAGACCAACTTTAAAATTCCCGCCTCTGCCTCTGAGGTATTGACGGGACTCATACTGTTCTTCCTGCTGGCATGTGAGTTCTTCATCAGCTACAAGCTGGTGTTCAGGAAGAAGCATCACAGCGAATCCGGCGCGGCGTTAAAGGAGGCGGAGCATGAATAACTTTCTGAATTTTTTGGTGGCGTCTATACTCGCGGCGACGCCGCTTCTGCTGGGGACTCTGGGCGAGATACTCGCGGAGAAATCCGGCAACTTGAATCTGGGCGTAGAGGGAATGATGTTCATGGGCGGCGTAGCCGGTCTCGCAGGAGCGTACTATTACGAGCAGGCCGCCGCAAACCCGAGCGGTTTTATCGCGGCGCTGATAGCTATTATATGCGCGTTCGCGTGCGCTGCGTTCGGAGCGCTGCTGTACAGCGTGATAACCGTCACGTTCCGCGCGAACCAGAATGTAACAGGTCTGGCGCTGACTATATTCGGAACGGGGTTTGGCAACTTCTTTGGAGAATTTATGGGGAATATGGCGGGAGGATACGTCGCCGTGGGCGATGCGGCAAAAACAGCCTTCAACTCCGGCATTCCCGTGCTTCAGGATATTCCCGTTGTAGGAAAGCTGCTCTTTTCGTATAACTTTATGACGTATCTTTCTGTCGCTTTGGCGATATTCCTCGCAGTGCTGATATTCCGCTCGCGGACAGGGCTAAATCTGCGCGCGGTGGGCGAGAGCCCGGCCACGGCGGATGCGGCGGGAATAAACGTCACGAAATATAAGTATCTGGCGACTGTGCTCGGCGGCGGCATATCAGGCCTGGGCGGATTGTATATAGTAATGAACTCGGCGAACGGCTGCGGCGGCGTGTGGGTTCACGGATGCATATCCGGCTACGGCTGGCTGGCAGTGGCATTGGTAATATTCGCGACATGGAGCCCGTGGAGAGCCATGTTCTGCTCTCTTATATTCGGCGCGCTCTCGATAATGCGTTATTACTACCCGATAAATGCGATTCCCGCGGCTATATACGACATACTGCCTTATATAGCAACGGTAGTTGTGCTGGTGGTGCTGAGCCTGAGACAGAAGAGAAAGGGCGGCGCGCCCGCGAGCCTCGGTCTGTCGTATTTCCGAGAGGAGCGATAGTCGCGAGGTATAAATAGACATAAAAGCGTCTTTCCGATGAATTTTGCCGGAGAGACGCTTTTTTATTTTTTACGTAGCTGTATTTATTTCCACAATTTGCTTGTTGTTAAAAAACAACAATAGCGGTATAATATAAACACGAAAGACAACAAACGGAGATAAAATATGACTGCAGCAAAAGTGAGTGAATTGATAAAAACGGCAAAGGGCGAGAGAAGCCTCAGTGCGTTCGCGCGGGATACGGGAGTAGATAAAGGCTATCTTTCCAGAGTCATACGCGGGGAACGG
Source organism: uncultured Eubacteriales bacterium (assembly GCA_900545085.1). Lineage (GTDB taxonomy): Bacteria > Bacillota > Clostridia > Christensenellales > Christensenellaceae > Scybalosoma > Scybalosoma faecavium. The sequence continues at coordinate 30,575 of UQXU01000008.1, read as the reverse complement.
ATACCCAGTCCGGATATACTGCGCAGAATAGCGGATGCGTCGCCGTGCTCGAGCTATGAACAGCTGATGCTCGCGGCGGATTACATATCGGCGCCTGAGGGAATACCGATATACGGAGCGATAGCTGCCGGAAGCCCTATAGAAGCGGAGGAATATATCGAAGGATATGTAAAATTAGATATGCCGGGTCGGGCGGAGGATTATATGGCGCTGCGCGTCAGCGGCGATTCTATGGACGCGATAGGTATAAAAGATGGAGGAATAGTAATAATCCGCAGAGAGAGCGTCGTCCCGGACGGCAGCATAGCGGCGGTGATGGTGGAGGGCGCGGCGACTGTGAAGCAGATATACAGCGACGGAGAGAGAATGACGCTTCTGCCGCGCAGTACGAACAGCATACATAAACCGCAGGTATATTCGCAGGATAGAGACGTGCGCATACTCGGGCGAGTTGTAAAGGCGATAATAGACATAGATTGAGGGAAAACTCATGGCAAGGAAGATACTGCATGTGGATATGAACGGCTTTTATGCGTCGGTGGAATGTTTTCTCAATCCGGAGCTGCGCGGGAATCCCGTAGCGGTATGCGGAGATCCGAACAGCAGACACGGCATAATACTCGCGAAAAACGAGGAAGCCAAGAGATATAATATAAAAACAGGAGAAGTTATATGGAAGGCGAAGGCGAAATGTCCGGAGCTGATATGCGTCCCCGCATGCTTCGATCATTACGTTAAATTTTCGCGTATGGCGAGAGACATATACGAAAGATATACGGACAGAGTTGAGCCTTTCGGTCTGGACGAATGCTGGCTGGATATATCGCATCTGGAAGATGCAAAAGCGACTGCCGATGAGATACGCGAAACCATAAAGACTGAGCTGGGGATAACCGCGTCTGTAGGAGTGAGTTTTAATAAAGTGTTTGCTAAGCTGGGCAGCGATTATAAAAAGCCCGACGCTACGACGGTGATTTCTGAGCAGAATTACAAACAGAAGGCATGGCCTTTGCCGGCGGGAGCTTTGCTGTTCGTGGGACGTGCGGCGAAAGCGAAGCTGGGGAAACGAGGCATATTCACCATAGGCGATATAGCACAGACTAAGCCTGAGCTGCTTCAGTCATATCTTGGGAAGGCGGGGCTGACGCTGAGTACGTTCGCGAGAGGAGAAGAATGCTCCGCCGTGAGACCGGCCTCTCAGCGCGAAAGAGTAAAGTCGATAGGAAACAGCATGACAAGCCCGCGCGATTTGGAAAATATGCGGGATGTGCGGATAGTGCTGTACATATTGGCGGAGAGCGTGGCGGCGAGAATGAAGGATAAAAACGTACGCGGCGGAGTTGTGAAGCTTTATGTCCGAGATTGCAGATTAAATCATTTTTCGAGGCAGAGGGCGGTGCCGCTGACAGATTTGGCATGTGAAATAGAACGAACGGCGGAGGAGCTTTTCTGCGAGAGCTACGATTTTCCGCGTCCGGTGAGAAGCCTGGGCGTGGCGGTGTCGTCGCTCGATTGGGGCGGAGCGGAGCAGCCTACTTTGTTTAATATGCGCGAGAGGGAGAGAGCGAAAAGGCTGGAGACGGCGATGTTCGATGTGCGCAGGAGGTTCGGGCACGACGCTATAGGAAGATGCTCCGTCATGTGCGACGAGAGTCTGAGGTATATTTCGCCTAAGGATGATCATGTGGGTGTGCCCGGCTCGTTTTATTAAAGCCGGGCGTGAAAATGCGCAGGAGGTGATAGCGGCATGAAGGTGTATATAGACGTGACGGCGCAATTTGACGAATCGGGCGGAATAATGCCGATCGAGCTGCGCTGGAAGGACGGGAGAAGGTTCGAGATAGATAAGGTGCTGGATGTGCGCCCGCTTGCGAGTATGAAGTCGGGAGGCTGCGGAGTGAGATACAAGTGCAGAATATGCGGACAGGAGCGGGATTTGTATCTCGAGGACGGCAGGAGATGGTTTGTAGCGACGTAAAATAAGTGGACTTTTGCGGCAATTGAGCTATAATAAGTTTGTATGTTTAAATAATAACGAGCAGGAGGGGCTGAAACGTGAATAAAGACAGATTGCTGGAGAGATTTTTGAGATATGTGCAGACGGACAGCGAATCAGGCGCTGAAAGGCAGATGTGTGAGCTGATAGAAAGCGAGCTGAAGTCTATGGGATTGGAGGTTTGGCGCAACGAAATAGGCGGGCGGTTCGGCTCGGACGGTTTCAACGTATGCGCACGAATGCCGGGGGAAGGCGAGGCGGTTCTTCTCAGCGCGCATCTGGATACAGTGACTCCCGGAAAAGGCGTGAAGCCTGTGGTAAAAGACGGTATTATTCGATCTTCCGGAGATACGGTACTCGGAGGAGACGATAAATCCGGCGTAGCGGCGATAATGGAAGCGATAGAGAGCGTGAAAGAGAGCGGAGCTGCGCATAGGACGACGGAGGTTTTGTTCAGCATAAGTGAGGAAACGGGGCTTTACGGCTCGCGCAACGCAGATTACTCTAAATTTACTGCGAAGACAGCGGCGGTCTTTGACAGCGGAGAGCATGAGAGCGTGATTAACCGCGCGCCTGCGCATATCGTGATGAAAGTTGAAATCACAGGCAAAGCGGCTCACGCGGGGATAGCCCCCGAGGAGGGAATACACGCGCTGAAGGCTGCCGCAGACGCCGTGAGCAAGATACCCTGCGGAAACGTGGACGACATTACAGTTATGAATGTTGCGAACTTTTTAGCTCCGGGAAAATCTAATATAGTCTGCGACAAGGCGAGCTTTGAAGTGGAGATAAGGTGCTTCGACGAGCAGGGATTGAAAAAGCGAATAGAAGAAACGGAAAATGCGATTGAGGCCGCGGCTGAGAGATACGGAGCGGCGTACAAGACAGAAATAGAGACACATTCCGGCGTGCTTTACGTGCCGGAGGATAGTGAAATACTCAAAACGGTGCTGGAAGGATATGAGAAACTGGGTATACACGCCTCGGCGGAAAGGACATATGGCGGCAGCGACGCCAGCTCTATCACTGCGGCGGGCATCCCGGCGCTCAATTTGGGAACGGGAATGAGTGATGTACACACCGTAGGAGAGTATTTGAAGAAAGAGGATATGGAAATTGCCTGTGAGATTGCAGAGCGATTGATAAAAATACACAAATAAAAAAAGTCCGGCCGGTTGCAGCCGGACTTTTCAAATGCTTTTTATACTCAAAGAAGTAAATATATAAATTTTTCTCTTATTGCATTTCAAATCAAAAGAAGGTACAATATAGTAGATTTGTATAGTTAACAACAAGTTATAGCTATGTAAAATCTATATTAATGTTTTGCAGGAGAGACAAATGGATATTTTTTGTATAATATCTTTGCTGGGCGGTCTGGCCATGTTTCTGTACGGTATGACACTTATGTCGTCCGGCTTAGAGAAACTCGCCGGAGGCAAATTGGAGACAACTCTCAAAACCATGACTTCAAGTCCTATAAAAGGACTGATACTGGGCGCGGGAATAACAGTTGCGATACAGTCCTCGTCCGCGGTTACGGTTATGTTGGTAGGGTTGGTAAACTCGGGTATAATGCAGCTGGGGCAAACGGTAGGCGTCATAATGGGCTCCAATATAGGAACGACGCTGACGGCGTGGATATTGTCAGTATCCGGAATAGACAGCGGAAACGTAGTGATAAACCTGCTGAAACCGGAGAATTTTGCTCCGATAATAGCTCTTATAGGCGTTATTCTCATGATGACGGCTAACAGACAGCGGAAGAAAGATATAGGTCATATTCTGATAGGCTTCTCTATATTGATGTTCGGCATGACCATGATGGGAGACGCCATGGACCCGCTGGCAGAAGATCCCAATTTGGCGAGCTGGCTGACGGCGTTTAACAATCCGCTGCTTGGCGTGCTTGTGGGTACAGTAATTACGGGAATAATACAGAGCTCGGCGGCGTCCGTAGGTATGCTCCAGGCTCTTTCTCTGACGGGCGGAGTCAGCTTTGGAATGGCTATCCCTATAATAATGGGACAGAATATAGGTACGTGTGTTACGGCGCTGATATCCAGCATAGGCGTAAACAGAAATGCTCGAAGAGTAGCCATAGTACATATCCTGTTTAACCTTATAGGTACAATTGTATGTTTGATACTGTTCATGATAGCGCGGAGCGCTCTCGACCTTGCCGTGCTGGACTCTCCTATAAGTCCCGTGGGGATAGCGGCGTGCCACAGTATTTTTAATATATTTACGACGGCGATATTATTCCCGTTCAGCAAGAAGATAGTAGCTCTGGCAGAGAAGCTGATAAAGAGCACACCGGAAGAACAGGAAAAGTTCACTTTTATCGACGAGAGATTGCTGGGGACTCCGTCTGTAGCGGTAAGTGAAAGCTTTGAGCGTCTTTGCAGAATGGCTAATAAGGCGCAGAAGGCTATAAAAACAGCGATGAATCTGTTTTCTGAATATACTCCCGAGGCAGCTCAGCAGGTTATTGACGACGAAAATGCACTCGATCACTATGAAGACAAGCTGGGTAATTTCCTGACGCAGGTATCAACTAAAGATCTCTCTGAGAAGGACAGTGCAAAGCTGTCTATGATGCTGTATGTAATAGGCGATCTTGAAAGAATAGGCGATCATGCTCGGAACATACAGGGAGTGGCTCAGGAAAAATTCGAGAAAGATCTGCATTTCACGAAGGACGGAACGAAGGATCTTGTGGTTCTGTCCAATGCGCTGTTTGAGATTGTGGACATGGCGGTTCAGGCTATAGTGGCGGACAGCGTCATGCTGGCATCCAGAATAGAGCCTCTGGAAGAGGTAATAGACGATTTGGTGTTCGCAATAAGAAATGCGCACGTAAACAGGCTGAAAGAGGGACGCTGCACGATAGAAGCCGGTTTTATTCTCTCGGATTTGCTGACGGATATGGAGAGAATCTCCGACCACTGCTCGAATATAGCTACTGCTGTTTTTGAGATGCATTTCGGAGGATTGGAGCGTCATGTGTACCTCAACACAGTAAAAGGCCCGGGAAACGAGATATTTACAAAATACTTTACGGAATACAGCGAAAAATATTCTCTAGCTAAATAAGATTAAAAAAAGCAGCCCGAGAGGGCTGTTTTTTTGATGAGGTATTAATTTATAATACGCCGAGAAATTCCAGCAGTATTTTTATGCCCAGCAGTATCAGAACGACGCCGCCTAGTTTTTCCGCGCCGTGCTGCCACTTTGAACCGAGAAAAGACCCCGCTTTTACGCCTATGGAAGAAAGTATGAAGGTGGTCGCGCCGATTATAGCCGTGCTTAGTATTACATTCATGCCCATCATTGCTATGGTAAAGCCGGCGGCCAGTGCGTCTATGCTCGTGGCGATGGCGAGGGGGAACATCTTTTTCGCGGCGACGGAGTCGTCGGTATCTTCGCTGTCATCTTCGCCGGATTCCCTCAGCATATTTACGCCGATCAGCACGAGCAGTATACATGATATAAGCTTACCCCATCGGGTTATGCTGTCGTTCAGCAGCTCGCCCAACAGGTAGCCTATAAGAGGCATGGCCATCTGAAAAACACCAAACCAAAGCCCGACGATAATGCAGTGCTTTATATGCGGCTTTTTCATTGCCAGACCTTTGCAGATGGAAACGGCGAAAGCGTCCATAGACAGCCCGACCGCCAGGCCCATTATCATTACAAATTGCATAGTTCCTCCTAAAATATGTGTATTAAATTTTATGAGACTGCAAGGTTATGTATAAGTATACCCTGCGATTTTAGTGCCGATTAATAAAAAAGACGAGACAAACCGCAAGCTAAAAAAGCTCGCAGATAAGTCTCGTCATTTAAAGCAAAACCGGACGTTTCCGTCAGTATGTCGATTTTTACTGCGCAATGAAAACAAATTCAGATGCGCTGACTACTCCCTCATCGGCAGTAATGGTATTATACACTATAGAAATTAAAAATGCAAATAGTTTTTCAGTAAAAGATATATATTTAATTTAGAGCGTCTTGCGAAGTATTAAAAATTCTTCATCCTCTTCCGATTCATCTTCAGAGACGTTAATAACGTGGAAATCCAGCTCGTCTCGATAAAGCTTCAGAGCCTTATGATTGCCGGACGCGACGGCAACTTCAACCATGCGCAGGCCGGATTGTTTCAGGTCTGCAAAAGCTGTGAGCAGCAGGGACTCGCTGAGCTTCGTACCGGCTTCGCTCGGATTTACGATGATACTGTAGAGAAAGGCGCGTGCATCATTGGAAAAATCCCTCATAAAGCAGACGCATCCGAGGACTTCGTCGTACTCCACAGCGGCGTAAACCCTCTGGTAACGTATCAGAGAGAAGACTTCAAATGCGTTAAGACCGTTGCTGCGAGTGCGGTGGACCTCCTGTTCGAGAGCGACGATCTGTTCGAGCATATCCTGGTCGCTTTCGTGAATGTGGAAATATTCAATTGCCATGAAATACCCTCCTTATAACTCTCTCAATTCTATCAGCAATCAGATGAAAATGCAAGTCCGGCGCAGATTGCTTTTTTGGAATGCAGATATTTGAAAAAGTTCATAACTAAATATATAAAATTTTACATCCTAAAGCTGTTTTCTTTGGTATAATAAATAATGGATTGTCAGCGAAAGGGAGACGCTATATGGTAGAAGTAAACAATCTGGTAAAAACGGACGGCACGGGACAATTGATAGACAACATAAGCTTTACGCTGAAAGAGGGCGGAAGATTAGGCGTGCTCGGCGCGCCCGGCTCGGGCAAGACAATGCTTATGGATATGTTGTCAGGATTTGTACAGCCGTCTTCCGGGAGTGTTTCCGTAAAAGGATACGACGTTTTTAAGCAGCCGCATGCGGCTAAGCAGTTTGTAGGGTATATGCCTGAGGATACGCCGCTGTATTTGAAAATGACGGTCAAAGAGTTTCTTTTGTTTGCCTGTCAGCTTAAAAATGGGAACAGGAAACACAAATACTATTTAGGTGAGATATTAGAGACTACAGAGCTGACAGAGCAGCAAAACGTAGAGATGACCCGCTTGCCGAAGTGGGTGCGGAAGAGAGTCTCGCTGGCTGCGGCTTTGGCAGGCCGAAGCGACGTGCTGCTGCTGGACGGTCCTACGCGCGGTTTGGACAGCGCGCGTGCGCAGCAGATGATGGAGATTATAGCCAGAGTCGCGTTTGGCCGATGTCTGATAATAGCTTCCAGAGAGCTGAATGTAGTCACAGAGCTTTGCGACGACATATTGATTCTCAAAGAGGGGCGCGCAGTCGAGCAGGGTTCTATAGCAAAACTTAAAGCTCAGCTTGGAGAACGCGCCCGCATAAAAGTCAGACTGAGATGCAGCTACCAGAATGGACGTAAGTTCTGCGACAATCTGGAAGGCGTTGTAGACGCTGATATGCAGCCTCGGGCGGAGAGCGGAGCTATAGATATCGTGCTGGAATCGGAAAAGGGAGTGGATCTGCGCGACGAAATATGGCGTGTGTCCAATGAGATGCAGCTTCCCGTGTTGGAAATGCGCAGATATGCAATATCGCTTGACGATCTATATTTGCAGATCGCAAGCGGCTCTTGAAGGAGGAGCGGAGTTGCTCGCAATATACAAAAAAGACATACGGGCTTATTTCAGCTCGATATACGGCTATGTGATTACGATGTCGTTTTACGCTGCGGCAGGGATTGTGTTCGTGTCGCAGAATATATTACATGAAAGTTCAGATTTAAAGCCGCTTTTTGATACATTGGCAAAATTCATGATACTACTCGTGCCCTTGATAACAAAAAACGCAGTAGCCTTTGAGAGAAAAAACGGCACGGACAGAATGCTGCTCACGAGTCCTGTCAGCATTTTCAGAATAGTGTTGTCGAAATATCTGGCGTGTATGACGATATTATTCATATGTATCGCATGCAGCGCGATATTCATGGCGATTACGGCGGTCTGCGGGAAGCTGGCGTTTGGAGAGGCGATGGTGTCTTTTCTCGGATTTATGATGCTGGGCTCGGCGATGGTGTCTGTAGGAATTTTGATAAGCTCTATGATGTCCGAGGAAAAAACAGCCGGAGTTGTCATATTTGTAGTCATGTCTTTTTTACTGATTATTTCAATGGTGACAAAGAGCATACCCGTAGGGCTGAGCGAATCAGTATTGTTTATATTGTCTCCGTATTCGTTTATGGAGTATTACGAAGCGGGCATACTCAGCTTTGCCAGCATATTGTATTATCTGTGTCTCAGCTTTATCGCGCTCAGGTTCGCGGGGAGATCTATCGAGAGGCGCAGAAGGAGGTAGGTCTATGCGCATAAACTACACATATCGGAGGAAGGCATGAAAAAGAAGTCCGCCAGAGTGACATACAGCAGCTTTTCCATAATGCCGATGATAATAGTTACAATATTTATGGCGATAGGGTGCTATGTGGCGGTTAATCTGGAGAGGTCCGCGGGGCTGACTACGGATTCGACGTCGGAAGGTTTGTATACTTTGTCGGAGGATTCTCTCAGCATTTTGGGAAAACTGAATAACGACATAGTAATCTATACTTTAAACGAGCTTGGAGGTGAGGACGCGAGGATAACGACGCTGCTGCAGAAATACGCAGCGCAGTCGGAGTACGTGACGGTCACGAACGTCGTCCCCAGTGAGAATCCGAATTTCATCACGCAGTACGATGCGTCCGTCAGCTCGAATGGAGAAGGCAAGGTAATAATCACGGGTACGGATAGGTCAAGATATAAAATATTGGGCAAATCGGACTTTTATGATGAGAATACATACGGGGACGCGACTGTATTCAAAGCGGAATCGAAAATAACGGCGGCGATAAATTATATAAACACGGGCGTCGCGCCGAGGGCGTGCTTCCTGACGGGGCACAGCGAAATAGACGTATCTCAACTCGGAGGTCTTTCGCAGCTGCTTGACGGATTGAATTATGAAGTCTCGGCTGCGGATTCAAAGTCCATAGCTCAGTTGGATTCAAAATCTGATATTCTCTTTATAGTCGCGCCGAAGAACGATCTTTCCGAGGCGGAATACGTTCAAATACTGTCCTTCATAGACAAGGGAGGCAATGTAATTTGCATGATGCAGTATGCAGAGTACATTTCCGACACGGGGACATATAGCTTCAGAGAAAAGAATTTAGAAGTGTTTGACAGGCTGTTTCTGCAATTTGGAATGGAGCTGGGGCAGGATTTGATAGTCTGTACGGACGAGGCGCGGGTGAGTATGCGTCCGACGACGGCGCAAATGAGCCTCGCGGAAGGAACGCAGATAGAAGGGTATGCCGACAGCGAACCGATAGTTTTCAGCGAATCGAGCAGCATTACGCTGAATAACACAGAGGCGAAATCCGCCGCTATAATTATGTCGCCTCAAAGCTGCTACTTGAGAACGGCGGAGGATAAAACTCTGGAGCAGCGCGACGGAGACGAGCTCGAAAGCCGTATAACGGCCGCCGTAGGCTCTAAGGGAAAGGGCAAGCTTGTCCTGATAAGCTCGTCGTCTTTGGTTAAGGATCAGGAGATAGCGGCGGGAGGGAATAAGAACTTTCTGCTGTCTGCCGTCAAATATTTCAGCACGGGAAACGAGGCTATAACAATAGATAACAAGGATATGGCGGGGGCGCAGCTGACGATAGAATCGGATATGCTGAGGACGCTCACGGCGATGGCGGCTATATTGATATGCCCTATAATAATAACGGTAGTATGGCTTGTCCAAAGGATAGCAAAAAACAGGAGCAGTTTCCCAAGAATATAATTTCGCATTCTTGCTTTTAAAGATACGCTATGATATAATTCAGATATCATAAAGAGATACATGAAAGGAAACAAAAAATGAAGTCAAAAAGAATTGCGGCGTTTCTTCTCGCGGCGCTGATGGCATTTGCGCTATGCGCATGCTCCGGAGGCGAAAATCTTTCGGCAGAGGAAGTGCTCACTAAAATGGAAGAAAATTCTCAAAATATGCAAAGCGCATCTTTTGAGGGAGATTTTACTATGAAAATGTCTATATCCGGTCAAACTATGGATATGGGCATGAAAATCAATGGCGCAGTGATTGTTACTCCCGAAGCAAAAGCAAAAATGACTATGGAAGTGAACTATCTGGGTCAGTCTGAATCTATGGAGACTTATCTGATGCAGCAGGACGGGAAATACCTGATGTATATGAAGTCCGGCGACGAATGGGTTGGGTCGGAAGTGGCTTCTGAGGAAGAATTCAAAGCGATACAGGAGGCTGCGTCCAACACAGCTATGCTTGATACGCTGAGCGAAGGCTCGAATCTGACTAAACTGGACGATGAGGAGCTAGACGGAACAAAGTGCTACGTACTCAGCATGAATATAACTGCGGACGCTCTTTCAAAAGCCATGTCGTCTTCTCTGGGAGACGAGGCAGATTCTCTCACGGGAATGTTTGCCGGCATGGGAGATATCCCGGTTAAGCTCTGGGTCAATAAATCTGACTGCACTCCCGTTAAAATTGAAATACAGATGAAGGACGTGCTCCAGAGCGCAATTACGTCTCAGCTAAGCAGCCTGGGCGAGGATACGTCGTCTTTGGACATGAGCGTTGATGAATGCGCTATGACTATGACATACACGGGCTTCAACAACGTAGAGGATTTCCAACTGCCCGAAGAAGCAGCATCTGCAGAAATTGTAGCAAATGATGATGCCGAAGCTACAACAGCTCCATCTGAGAGCGCGGCTGCGACAGAGAGCGCAGTTTCTTCTGAGAGCGCGGCTGCGACAGAGAGCGCAGTTTCTTCTGAGAGCGCGGCGGCAACGGCTGATGTAACAGAAAGTGCGGAAGCGTCAGTATCGGCTGATGCATCTGCAAGCGCAGAGGCGAGCGCCTCTCAGGCGGCGTAATATTGAAGTTCGCATGATAAAATAATTTTATACTGAAGTGTAAGAAGCTCCCGTTCGCAATGAATGGGAGCTTTAGTTTATTGTTTTCCGACGTTTATAAGCTTGAGAAAGCTCGGCGGCGATAATCTGATTAGATTGATTCGGGGAAGGAGCGGGGAGCAGACCGAGAGATATATCCCGCTGAGACGCTGAGTATAAAATTGCAGGTTGTATTTTTCGCCGCGGGAAGGCAAGTCGGAAAAATCCAATTTTCTTAGGTTGTCGGAAATTCCGTCTCCGAGGCATTTTACGCAGCTTTCTTTTATGCTCCAAAGTCGAGAAAAAATGTCTTCGGGTACGCCGCAGGCGCTCAACAGCTTCAGCTCTCTTTCGCAGAGCACGAGTGAGGAAATGCCGGAGATATCCGAAATGCAATCCTGAACGTCAACGCCTATTTCAGAGCTGTGCAGCGCGCAGGCGACGGCTCTGCTGCAATGAGATATGTTGAAATGAAGATGGGGGTAAGAAGGGGAGAGCTGCGGTTTTCCGTTTCTTCCTATTTGCCAATCGGTGTTAATATTTAGTCCGAGAAAACGCATAAACATATACCGCATAAGAGCATATGCGGCGGCGCAGTTGGCTCTGTCTCGTCGAAAGAAGTAGTTTTCTGCTTTTTCTCTGCGCCGCGGAGGGAGAGAGGAGATTATATAGCTAAGGCAGCCGTCGGATATTTGTTCGGCGTCCTCCAGAAGCATTACAGTCGCTCCGTTCATTTTACAACCTGTCGCTTATGAGCTGAGAGATAGCCTCTTTGTTCTGTTCAAAATAGAAATGATCCCCGTCAAACGCTATCAGCTCGAAATTAGCCGGAGAGGTGTAATCAGCCCAGTTTTTAACGCCGTCCGTGGGGAGATTGTGGTCTTCCTTGCCGTACATTGCAACAATGGGGCAGGTCAGCTGAATGTCGGAGGGTTTGAATCTGTATTTTTCACACAATACGTAATCTCCTCGTATCATAGGCATAAGTATACCGCTCAGCTCTTTGTAAATCATAATCTGTTCCATCGGGAAGTTGTAAAACTTCATAAATTGTTTGTCTGTTAGGTTTTTGGTGGCTCGCAATTTGAAATCGCCGGGGGAGACAGAGCCTGAAACCGCGAGCAGGGCGGGTTCTTTTCCGAATTTACGCTTTACGGCGAGAGCGGTCTCGTATGCAATCACATTGCCGAAGCAATGTCCGAGAAATGCAAAAGGGCGGTCGAACAGCTCGGCGCATCCGTCGGCTATCTGTTCGGCAAGCTCGAGTATAGTAGGGGGCATAGGCTCGCTCATGCGGTTGTCGCGGGCGGGATATTGTACGGGGTATACGCTCACGGTATCGGGGAAGAACTGAAACCATTGCGCGAAAAACGTGCTGCTGCCGCCGGCATGTGGGAAGCAGAGCAAATTGGTTTCTGCATTATCGCGTATAGTTTCGTGATTTATCCATATTGACATAAGAATCTCCTGTGATTTTAAAATTAGATTTGGGAGCAGATCTCCGATGAGACTAGGTGAAATAAATTAATCGCAGGGTTAAAAGCTGAGAAAAACAGTACGCATCGGAGCTGCTTTAGGCGAAAGATAAAAAGGCGTCAGCTTTTAAGTATTTTGAGCACATCGGACATGTGCTTTTCGTTCACGGGCGTCCATTTGAAGCCGAGCTGAGCGAGGGCGGAAGTTGTGCGCGTGCATCTGACCTTTAGGACAAGAGTCTGATCTATCTCGGGTTCGAGTACGTATGTCGCGAGCAAAATGTCGGTCAGCTCTTCGGGATATTTATCTGCGTTTTCGTTCATGTATTCTGTGAAGTCGTCCGCTGTGGTTATCTTTATATTTTCTCCGCAGGCGTTCATTAGCTGAGCTATGCGCAGGACGGAAAGCTGATTTGGGTTGAAAATATGATATACGTTCCAGTCGTCTGTCGTATCGCCCAGGAGCCGGACGGCTCTCGTCGCGCTGTCGATAAAAGTGAAGTCAAATATTTCAGCTTTAGAATCGGCTATAACGCCGATTTTTTCAATTGCGCCGAGCAATCGGAAGAAGGTGTTTTCTTTAGCGTTGATTTGGAATATGCCCGTTTTCTCAGATTGAGTCAAATATCCCAGACGGAATATCTTTGCGTCGAGTCCGTCTTTTGCTGCTGCATTCACCAACTGTTCGGCCATTGTCTTGGAACGAAGGTAGAAGTTGTCGTCGATCTCGCCTGAGGGAAGATCGTATTCGGTGAAAGGGAGCTTGCTCTCGAATCTGTCCGAGGTGTATGCCGTGCCCATTGTAGATATGAAAAGCAGGCGCTTCTCTCGGCCTTGTTTAGCCAGAGAGATAATCTTCTCCGTTACGGTTACGTTTGCTTTTTCAAATTCGCTCCATGCGCCGAAGTGCTTCACCAAACCTGCGCAGTGAAGGATGCAGTCGGTGTTCTCGGTGAGATAGAGATATTTCTCGTCTGAAAGATCGAGGTGTTCCTTCGACAGATCTCCGGAATAGACGGTGACTCTGCCGTTGAATCGCTCAAGGAGATTTTCGCCGGGGAAGTAGTGCTCCAGCACATTTTTGAGTCTGTCAAAAGCTGCGCTGTCATCTGCGCTGCGAATTACGCAAACTGCATCAGAGCCGCTCTCCAGCAGCATGTTTCCGAGATAATTAGCGCCGAAATATCCGCACGCTCCTGTAATGAATACACACTTAGGCTCGGGCTGCTTTTTCAGCGCAGGGGATGAGCTTCGAGCGGCGTATGCGTCGAGAAGCTTTTGGTCGCGCTCCGGCATTTTGAAGCTGTCCATCATTTTTGCCGCTGATTTGAGCGCGTTCAGCTCTTCTGTACGCCCGCCTTTGCGGAAGGAGATATGCTGAGCGAGTTTTTCTATGGTAGTGCTGGCAAACAGGTCGTTCATGGATATGTCGAATACAGAGGAGAGTCTGCCGAATATTTTGATAGCATAGAGCGAGTTTCCGCCGATTTTAAAGAAGTCGTCGTTAATGGCAATGTCGTCTCTGCCGAGGACGTCCTTCCATATTCGCAGAAGCTCTTTTTCTTTAGCGTTGGAGGGCTGATAATTTTTTGTTTCCTGCATTTGGATTCCTTTCTTTAAATATTTATGATATTTATATTCAATAACGGGCGCAAACGGGCGCAAGCCTCTTGGGTTTTCATGGGGGATTTAAAAGCGGACGCGCAGCGCAAAAGACTTGCAGCCTGCCGTTTTGAGAAGCGCAGGGAGCACATCGCGGTCATATTACGATATTGGCCAGATCTGCAGGATACTTATCCTCTATGCTGTGCATAAAGAAATGACCGCCTCGATATTCTTTGAGTAAGAATCCGTCGGCTTCAGTCACCTTGCACCACTCCAGCATTTTATCGAAATCTGCGCCGTAGTCATCTGTACCGCAATGCGCGACTATGGGAACGCTCAGCTTTTCGCCGCTATACGTAAAGGATTCAGCCAGTTTATATGAAGCCTTGATTTTAGGGAGTATGTATTGAAGAAATTCATTGTCTTCAAGTATTTCCTTCGGCGTTCCGCTCATGCGCACGAGCTCTTCTTTAAGCTTGCTGTCGTCCATGGAGGAATTGTAGCCTTCCTGTATTTCGATATGCGGAGCGTGCCTGCCGGCCACTATGAGCAATTTGGGCTTTGAGCCGTAATTATGTTCCAGTATATATGCTGTTTTAAAAGCCATTGCTGCGCCGAGGCTATGCCCGTAAAGTGCGAAATTTTCATTTGGGGTTATTCTGATTATCTCTGCCGCAATGGACTGCGCAGCTTCGTCTACACTGCCCGGGATGTTTATGTCTGACAGCGTGCCGAAGCCCGGCGTTTCCACCGGGACAAATTCGACATTGTCAAAGTCTCTGACAGCCCAGGCTCTGTAAGTGAGTGCAGACCCGCCCGCGTGATGAAAGCAAAACACGTGGAACTTCTCAGAGTTGAGACCGAACGGAAAGTATCTGCTTTTTACTGTCATTTTTTCACCTCAAAGATTAGTTTGCGTTTATTATATTTTGGAGAATGCCGAGGTACTTATCGAAGTGCGTGCGAACTTCGTTTTCGTCGAATGCCTCCTGTACGAAATCCCAGACGATGGTTAAATTTCCGCCGCGATTATAAATCTGATGATCTAAAACGACCTGCGGAGTCGCGCTGAGCGCGTCTGAAATTTCAAAGCCGGGCGGAAGCATGAATAGATTTGCGCCGCTGTCGTAAAACATACTGGTAAACACAACGGGCATTATCGCGCTCCAACGGCTGCTCTCGTTCGTCAGCAGCTTGAGTATTTCGACTCCGCTGAACGAGCGATGGTCTATCGCGTTCCATATCTGTGACTGAACGTCCGACACGGCATATTCTAAATTTTCAGATGCACTGCTGTAGGATATGAATGTAGTTCCGGTGAAATCTCCGAGAATATCCATTACAGAATCGTGAACGGGCATTCGGTTAAACATAGTCATATTTACGGTTATATCGCTGCTGCCGCTCCATTCAGAGAGCACTTTCATATATGCGGCTGCGGCGAATGCCGATGCGGTGCAGCCTGTTTTGGCGACTGCTTTGGAAAATGCATCCGACTGCGCCTCGTCGAAAGAGTGTGCCATGCGCTTAAAATGAGGCTCTTTTATTTCGCTCAGCGGCTGTTTGTATCTGAACGCAGGGGCGGGCGGGAGATGAGCTGCGCGTTTTTCCCAGAAGGCCTTATCCTTTGCATACTGCTTTCGTTCTGTTTTTGAACTGTCTGCGATATATTGGCAGAATGAGTAGTTTGGCGCAGCCTTGGGCCTGCCGGAATAAGCGGCGAAAAGATCTTCAAGCATCTGGTGCGAGCTGGCGCCGTCGAGTATCAGGCAGTCAAAGCTAAAGAATATCCGCGTTTTACCGTCCGGAGTATTTATAACTTCCGCGTCGAACATAGGATATGTGTTGAGATTGTATTTGCGATACTTCCACTGTTCCTTCAGCTCGGCGGCTTCCTCAAGGCTTATGTCTTTTACAGCGACGGAATAGCGCGGAACATCTGTCAGAACCATCTGCGTACCATCGTCAAAGACCACAGTTCTCAGCACGTCATGGCATTGTATTGTATAGTTTAGCGCCTCTTCGAATTTCTTTACGTCCAGCTCTGCGCAGCTTATTTCTATAAAATAGTGCGTCCCGAAACCGCCGAGTTCAAAATCGTTAGATCGGCCTGTTACGTATGACTGTTGAATTGGCGTAAGCATGAACGGCATGTACCTGCCGTTGCCCTCGGGATGAGCTTCAATTTCGCTGAGATAATCCATAAGCTCGGCTTTGCGGCGCTTGAGCTGTGCTTTCAATTCGTCCGTCATTGCGCCGGCAGGTGCGGTGAATTTAAGCGAGGAATCGGTGCGCTTGAGATTAATGCCTCTCATACGGCAGGTTTGATACAGCTTTTCAACCTCGAAGGAGAAAGTCTTCAAATCTGCATGAGCAGAGGCGGCGCTTTCGGCGCTTATGTCAGCGTAATAATCCAAAAGCTCCTGAACAGAGCCGTAAGACATTATTTCGCTTATGGACGGGCGAGTGCCGTAAACAAGCTCCAGCCTATTTCCCAGTTTTATAAGATCGACAGACGCCATACCCAGCTCATAAAAGCTCATGCCGCTCTGCGGAACGGTGCCTATAATTTCACTGATTATTTTGATTATTGGGTTGTCTGAGTCTGCAGGCATAGTTTCGGAGGCGGGGCGTGAGAATTTGGAGTAAAGCTCCATGAGCGCTTTTACATCGCGCTTGCCGTTCGCTGTTACGGGGAATTCTTCTACGCCGAAAATTACGTCGGGGATCATGTAAGCGGGGATGTAATCGCTTAATTTCTTTTTATATTCGTCCAGCTCGCCGGAATTAGAATCTGTTTTGACGAACGCAATCAGCTTTTTCATTTCTGTGCGATTGCCGTCTACTGCGACGACGGACTCGCTAAAGCCTATAGCTGAAAGCGCGCTCTGTATCTCGCCTGTTTCTATTCTAAAGCCGTTGATTTTAACCTGATTGTCCTTCCTGCCAAGGAACTCTATGCAGCCGTCTCGGAAATATTTGCCGTAATCACCTGTGTCGTAGAGTCTGACGCCGAGATCGGGGTGGACGTAAAAGGCTTTGTCAGTCTGCTCCTTGCTGCCGATGTATTCCTGAGCGAGACCCTTGCCTGCGATGTGAAGCCTGCCCGGGACGAGAGCGGGGCAGGGCCTGCCGAGGGCGTTGAGAATGTAAAATTGCTGATTGGACAGAGGGAAGCCGTAAGGGATGGAATTCCAATCGGGCTTCACGTCTGATACGTGATAATAATTCGACCAAATTGAGGCTTCGGTTGCGCCGCCCATAGAGGTGAGCGACGCTCCGGGAATGGCGCGCTTCATTCTGGCGGGAATAGTGAGAGGAATCCAGTCGCCGGAAAGTATCACGCTGCGCAATTTAAGTTTGCCTGAGCTGTTCTGCGCTTTCTCCAGAAACATGTCGAATATAGCCGGGACGGAGTTCCAGAAGGTTGCGCCGTGCTCTGAGCAAAGCTCGTATATGCATCTCATGTCTATGCGCTGAGCCTCATTAGCAAGTATGATGCAGCCGCCTGCGTTCATCATTCCAAAAATGTCGTAGACGGAAAGATCAAAGTTCAGCTCAGATACGCATATCGCTCTGTCCGAGCTGTCTATGCCCAGACGGGCGGATACATCCGCGATGGTATTCATTGCGCTTTCATGTGTTATTGCTACGCCTTTCGGTATGCCTGTCGAGCCGGATGTGAAGATAATATACGCCAATGCGTCCGGTCTGACAGCGGGCAGAGAAATCAAACTCGGATTTATTTTGTCCGCGTTGTTTGCCTGCAGGACGGTTATATCCGATATAATCGGCTCGCTGTCTGTTATCATGAACTTTGCATTTGCAGAATCCCTGATTTGCGCTATTCTGGACGCAGGCTGATGCTTGGAAACGGGCACGTATACTGCGCCCGAAAGCAGCACGCCTGCCACGGCGGCAATCATGTCGGATGTACGGTCAAGTGCGATTATAATTTTGTCGTCAGGCTCAGCGCCTGATTGAATGCAAAGCCCGGCGAATTGCATAGCGCGGTTCCAAAGCTGAGAGTAAGTGAGCGTTTTGTCGCAGGCGATTACTGCGGGAGAGTCCGGCGCGCTGCGCGCTATATTTTGCAGATTCTGCGTGAGAAGCATAGCGGGAAGCTCCTTCGCCGTGTCGTTTGCCGATTCAAATGTTTTGCGCTGAGACTGCGGGCGCAGGTCGAAGACAACATTGTTCACGAAATCGGGAGAATCGGCGAGAGAGACTACAAGGCGGCGCATAGCGTCGAACATGTCGTCTATAATCCCGGGAAGAAAAGCTTCGTCGACAGTGTCCCATGAGACATGAAGAACGTCATCGTATTCTATAACCTGGCAGTCTATGAGAACCTGAGGCGTCTGAGCGCATGTGTATGCTATGTTCAGCTCTCCTGTGTATTTGCGGGTGTCGAGGGCGCAGGTAAATACGTAAGGGTAGCGTTGCTGCTCGCCTTTTACGCGGGCGAGCTGACGCAGGAAGCTCAAGGCGTCCACGCTGCTGTGCGTCAGGTCGGAGAGAAGCCTGCGCTGTATTGCCGCTGCGCTGTCCGCTATGCTGCCGCCGCTCATGTTTATTTCGGTCAGT
Organism: uncultured Eubacteriales bacterium; assembly: GCA_900545085.1. GTDB lineage: Bacteria > Bacillota > Clostridia > Christensenellales > Christensenellaceae > Scybalosoma > Scybalosoma faecavium. Next base: position 11,998 of record UQXU01000008.1, on the reverse strand, counting down.
GAGAGCTGAGTGAAATCGTCTACGGTACACATGGCGTCGTCGTCTCTGTCTACTACTGTGGTCATTACTGCGAATTTATCGTCTCCTCCCCAAGCTGAGAGAACCTCCGAATAAAGCGCGAACAAAACGCTGGATGGCGAGCAGCCGATTCTTTTCAGGAACGCCTTGCAGTTTTTCCAAATATCCTGATTTATCGAGAAAGCGCGTCTGTTTATTCTTCCGGAGGAATTTCCGAAAAATTTTATGTCCAGAGGCAGAGCGGGAGCTTTGGGGAAGGACTCTGCACGCTCTGACCAATAGGCTTCGTCTGCGTCGGAAGGACGCGCCTTCGCGGGTTTAAGTATATTTTTGATTAAGGGGAGAGTCTCGCCTTTATAAAGCTTGCGCATTTCATCCTGGAGCAGGAGAATGCCGTATGAATCGGCTATCATCATATCAATTCCGAAGTGGACTCTATAGCCGCCTGCGGTTAGCTCGGACAAACGCACGTCGAATAAAAATCTGCCCGTGCCGAACACCTGCTCTCGCATCTCTTCCCTTATGCTTTGCAGATGAGCTTCAGCATCGCCCTGAGAGGACAGAGGGTATATTATCAGGGGATTTTCCCATTCGCGCAGGACGAGAAGTTTTCCTTCGGGCGTGAGCACGGCGTGCAGATTGTCGTGACGGGTCATCATTTCTTGAAGAGCCTGCGAGAATCTTTCTTTCGAGAGAGCGGGAATGTCAGCCTCCATGAAGTAGTAGCAGCTTACGCCGCCGAGAGGAAGCTCGGGATTGCGCCCGTCGAGGTACGCCTGCTGTACAGGGCTGAGTTCAAAAGGCTCAAATCTTTCGGCTTCAGAAATTACGCGCATGCGCGTATACTCCGTCCGGCCTGCTGCAGTATCTTTAACGGTGAAGAGATATTCTCCGAGCGCGCGGGGCGAGTCGTGCTTCATAAGCGTTTTGGGCGGGACAGCCAGAGAGAGCGCGTTGGATATTTTTTCAGAGAGACGAACCAGCATAATCGAGCTTATGCCGTATTGTAGGAAAGTGCGGTCGGCGTCCATGCCGTCTGTGGGAACGCCTGCGGAAGCGGCGGTCAGAGTGAGAATCACGTCTGTCAGCTCTGCGGCGCTGTTGACAGATGCAGAGACTTCTTCATGCTTTGCATAGTCGAATACATTTTCGTAGTGTCCCTGTTCGGAGAGCTGCTTGGCTTTTGAACGCTGTATTTTGCCGCTGTCAGTTTTGGGAAGTGTGTTCTCCGCGGTAAGAACCACTTTTATATTGCCGATTCCGTGTATATTAAGCAGGCTGCGGCTTATGGCGTCTGCTATTTCCTGAGCGTGCGGAAAAGCATCGTCGGATATTTCCTGTACTATCACAGGCCGTTCCGTGGCTCCCAGAGTTTCTGCGAAGGCCGCCGTGCGAAGAGGAATAGCGCGCTCATCGCTGTTATATGCCGTCTGCTCCAGATCTTCGGGATAGAAGTTTTCACCGTTGATGATGATTATGTCTTTTATTCTGCCCGTTATGAACAGCTCGCCGTTGGAATTTAAGAATCCGAGATCTCCCGTGCGCAGCAGCCGGCGTCCGTCGTCAGTCTTGCTGAAATGCTTGGCGGTTTCTGCGGGGTTTTTATAGTAGCCTTCCGCGACGCAGGGTCCGATAAGGCATATTTCGCCGACCTCATATGCGCGAAGAGATTCTGCGTCGCCGGGCTTGAGGATGAGGAGTTCGTGGCCTGCGCCGTAAGCAGGGCCGTTCCCCGGCATATATGTATATACGTCGCTGTCTGCCAGATGTTCTGTTGTGAGATCGTTAAACAGACCTTCTTCTATTACTTTTACGCGCTGGTGCTTTAGAGCTTCTCTATCCAGCTTTATCCAGCTGATAGGCTGATTTGCATGATAGCCTGATACTACGAGAGTTGCTTCTGCCTGACCATAAGCAAAAAGCAGAGAGCTGCGATTGAGACCGTATTTTTTAGCCTCATCGCAGAACTGCACCAGAGTGGTGAGATTTATCGCCTCTGCGCCGGAGAAAAGTCTTCTCAGCGATGAAAAATCCAGTCTGCTCAGCTCTTCGCCGCTCATGCTGTGCAGGCTTTTCAGAGAGAGGTCATATGCGAAATTGGGCGCGCCGGTGATATCGGCTTTGAAAGCTGATATAGCTCTGAGCCAAACGGACGGATCCGCCATGAACAGCTGCGGCGGGATGAGTATGCAGCGGCAGCCGCAAAATACGGGCAGGAACATCATGGCGATCATGCCCATGTCGTGATAATACGGAAGCCAGCTAAGGAATACGCTTTCGCTGTTTGCGAGAACCATATCTTTGAGCAGGCTCAGATGAAGAACCATAGCGTCCATAGTGATTGCGATGCCCTTGGGTTTGCCCGTAGAGCCGGAGGTATATTGAAGGAGCATTATATCTGTGCTGCGCGCAATTTTCCCGCTCGAGGGGAAGCCGGCTCTTTCGGCCTCGCATATAACAGGAAGAGAAGCGGCTGTGGCTGATGCAGAGATAAAAGCTTGAACCATGGGCTTTATGGACTGAGATGTCAATATAAAATTTGCGCCTGAGTCAGAGATTACCGCTTCCAGCTTTTGCAGCTCGGAGGCGGAGCCTGAGACGGGCGGGGCGACAGGTATTATAGTTATGCCGGCGTCCATGCACGCCAGCGATGCATACAAGCTGTCAGCCGGATCTGCAAATATCAGCAGCGCTTTTTCGCCTGTCTCATGTCCGCTGTGCAGCAGCCACCGCGAGAATGCGGTGACTGTATCAAAGACCTCGGAAAAGGAACGGGTTTTGAGCGTGAGGTCAAGTGCGCAGGAGGATATGAAGGGCTTGTCGCCGAATTTATCGGCATAATACTGAAGGTAGTCTATAAGAGTGGAAAGATTATTTTCGTCGTTTTTCATCTGTACCCCTTTCGTCAGTTGGCTGCGGAGATTATTGCGTCTGCCTGTTCGCTAAGGCAGGAGGTGTGAGCTCCGGAGATGCGTTTTGAATCGAAGCTTCCGAGGCAGGCGCTGCTCCAATACGCTTCGGCGCTTTCTGCTCCATCGGTATACAGCAGAAGCATATCGCCCATGTAGAGACCGGGTTCGGCGGCTGAGACAGTGGCTGCAAGCCGCTTGTATTCATCTGATGCTTCGTCTGATTCATCAGAGGGCAATGCGTCGATTAGCACGAGCTTGTCGAGAGGATATTCTGCGGCGGTTAGTCTGCCGGCCAGCTCGATGCCGAACCAGGAGGAAGAGCCGTGCGCAAATATGGTTATATCTTTGTCGGAATAATTCTTAATCACATCGACGCAGGAGTCTGTGACAACCTGAAGCGCGTCCTCTGCGCTTTTCTCTTTGAGATTCTCTAAATTGCAGGGCAGGAGCTGGGCTATGCCAAAACTGCCCGAGAGCTTATCCGCCAGGGGCTGCATTAGGGTATCAGCGCCGTTTTCATCCCAGAGCAGGACGGCAATTTTGTCTGAGGCGGCGGGCGAAGCTTTTAAAACGGCAAAGCTTTCGGATTGCGGAGCTTCCTCGCTGTCTGCCGAGGTTTCGGTTCCGGAATTCTGACTGTCTATGAACTCGGCTATTTCTCGGATAGAGGGACCGCGGAGAAGCTGCGCGAGTATGCTGTCGAAGGAGACTGACGGGAGGAGCTTCTCTCTGATAATTCCGGCTGCCTTGCCTATCATCAGAGAGTCTGCGCCTTTGGAATAGAGATCGTCGTTTTTGCCTATAGAGTTAATGCGGAGCAGCTCGGAACAAATGTCGAACACCTGCTGCTCTGATGGCGTAAGAGTTTCGTCCTCTACATGCTCGGATAGCTTATCTTTGAGAAGAGTTTCAGCTTCGGCAGAGAGCTTCTTCCTATCCACTTTGCCGTTGGCGGTCAGAGGCAGAGATTCTTTGTATTTGATTATGGACGGTATCATATAAACGGGCAGGCTGTCCTTCAGCTTTTCCTTTATTGCGGATGCGTCCGATTCTGATTCTGCACAGTAAAAGCTGACGAGAGTTTTTTCTCCTGTCGGAGTTCCTATCGCGAGAGTGCAGCATTGAACAGCTCCGGTCTGTATTATGCAGTTGTCTATCTCGCCCAGCTCGATTCTGTGACCGTGGATTTTCAATTGACCGTCATTTCGGCCCATGAATTCAATTTCGCCGTCAGACATCCATCGGCCTGTATCGCCTGTCTTGTACATTCTTGTTCCGTTCACGGTTATGAATGCGTCGGAGGTCAATTCATCCTGTTTATAGTAGCAATCTGCCAGACCGACGCCCGTGATGTACAGATCTCCCTGAACCCAGAAGGGACGTTCGCGGAGCTTGCCGTCCAAAACATGGTAGCCCTGGTTTGAAAGCGGCTTGCCGTAGGGGATGCTGTTCCATTCGCGCTTAATCTCGCGGCATATGTGGTATATAGACCATATGGAGGCCTCCGTGGCGCCGCCGAGGCTGACGGTGAGAACGTCGGGGTTGAGCGCCCATATTCTTTCGGGCAGAGTGACGGGTATCCAGTCGCCGGACATCATTACAAGACGCATATGCGGAAGAACTTTTTCGCTGCTGCTTTCTATGTAGTCTGTGAACATCTGCATGAAAGCGGGAACGCTGTTCCAAAGCGTGATTTTATATTTTTTTACAAGTTCCATCCAGTGAGAAGGGTCGGCGTATTTTGCTGCGGAGGGATATATGACGCTGCCGCCGACGCCGAGAACGCCGAATATATCGTATACGGAGAGATCGAAATTCAGCTGCGATAGACCGAGGACGACGTCGTCTGCCGTGACGTCAAAACGAGAGTTTATATCCTCGATGGTGTTTACTGCTGCGCTGTGTCTTATGGCTACGCCTTTAGGCGTTCCTGTGGAGCCGGAGGTATAAATTATATATGCGAGAGCGCTTTCGTCTCCCTCTCCTGTAAGAGACAGAGAGGGAGAGGGAGTCAGCTCATCTGCGAATATAAGTTTATATGCGTCGCTGTTAAACATATCCTCATATGCACGGAGTGTGATTATTACAGATATTCCGCACCGGGTGAGAATTTTTTCGCGCCTCAAAGGCGCCTGATGTACGTCTATGGGTACGTAAACGCACTGCGCATCCAGAATACCCACTGCGCTCGATATTTGGTACACGCTCTTGGGCATTACTATTCCGACAGTATCGCCCTTGGAGCAGCCCGTGTTTATCAGCTGCAGCTTTACGGCGGAGGCTAAGAGTCCTAATTCGCCGTAGGTGAAAGATTTGCTTTCGTCAGCGGCGGCGAGCTTGTCGGGAGTGCGCCGAATGCTGTCCAGCAGCCTGCTGTGGAGAAGTCCTCCGGGAAGCTGCGTATTGGTGCTGTTGCTCTGCGCTATCATTTCCGCTTGATATTTTGGGAGAATAGGCGGTATATCCGAAGACCATATTTCTGCGCTGTCGGAGAGCATCTCCAGCAGCGTTTTAAAAGCGGCGAACATGTCTTCTATTACGTTCTCGTGGAATATGCCGTCGCGGTAGTCCCAGTTGACTTGCAGACCGAAGCTGCCGTCCATAGCCTGACAATCGAGATAGACCTGAGGAGTTTGGCTTATGCCTTCTCCGTCGAAACGTCCTACCATGGGGCGGGAAGGGTCTTCTTGTATTACGCCGATTGAGCTGGTGTAGACGAACGGCATGAGAGCGGCTTCGCGTCCCTTGCGTCTTGCTATTTCGCGCATGACCATAACGCCGGAATAAAGCCTATGATCTAAATCGTCAAACAGGCGGGCGTTCAGCTTTCTGGCGCTCTGGGCGAACGATGCGGAATCGGTGAAGTCGCATTCCAGAAGGCTGACCGAGGTGAAGTCCCCTATCAAGCTGTTAACTTGCTCATGGAGCGGGAAGCGGTTGAGCACTGTCAGATTGAGTGAAAATTTATCTGTGCTGCTCCACCAATGCAGAACCTGCGCATATGAAGCGAGGACGGCGGACGATGGAGTGAGACCGAACTTGGCGGCGAAGCTCTTCAGCTTGTCCCAGCGTTCAGGCTCCAGATTCAGATAAAGCCGCTTGAAAAGCTTGGAATCGGCGGCGGACGAGCGCTTGACAGCTATATCGGGCGCGGCGGGCACAGCGTCTATTTTGTCCAGCCAATATTTTTTGTCCTTGTAAAAGCCTGATTTTTCTTTTAGGAGCGCTTCCGCTGTGAGATAATCTCTAAAGCTGACTTCAAATTCGGGAAGAACGCCGTCCCCGTAGAAGTACATGCCTTCAAATTCCGCCAGCAGCAGACGGATGCTCGTCCAGTCCGCCATTATAAAATCCATCGAGAGATGAAGGACGGCGTCGCAATCTGTTTTGGTTATAGCCAAGGCCATAAGCGGCGGATTGTTTGCGTCGTGTATGCAGTGACCCAGCTCTGCGCGAACAGTATCTATGCGCTCCGATTTAGCGTTTTCGCCTTTTTCGGATACGTCCGCATAATCAATGTGCAGACGTTGGACGCTTGGAAGCACGACCTGAGTTCCGTCGGCGCGGAAGCAGGTCCGGAGAGAATCGTGACGCTGTATCATCAGATTCCATATGTCTTCAGCCCTTTGCGGCTCGAGATTTTCGTAATGAAATTCCATATAAATATGGCAGGCGACTCCGCTCAGAGCGAACGCTTCGTTTCTGCCGATGAGATAGGCGGACTGTATGTCGGTCAGGGGGAATGGCTGATATCTGTTGTCCTCGTCGTGAACAACCGCGACCTCTTCTGCGTCTTTTTTTAAAAAGTCTATTATGTCGGCTTTTTGCTGTTTCAGAACAGAGCGTATTTCTGATGTCAGCGCCCCCTGCGGAGCGGAATATTTCAGCTTTCCGTCCTCCTGCCAAAGTCTTATTCCGTTTATTTCCAATTTATCGAGCATACCGGTTATTTCGTTGTGATTCATTTGTAGTTATTCCTCCGTATCTACAGCGCCAAGGACAATGTTGGCGTCGAGCGGTTGATGCGAGCAGCCTTTTTTCAGTGAAGCAAAGCCGAAAGTCTGTGTGAATTCGTGCCATCTTTGAGTGCAGAGTATTTCGCGCTGCGCTCTGGCGCGTCCGTTTTTGCGGCCGAGTATCATATCCTTCATTTCGGACAAGTCGCCGTACACGGCGTCGACCCATGTTTTCAGAACCATATCGCTGTATGTTATGCGATTGTAAGCTCCGACGACATTTGAAGTATATTCTTTCATGTGTTCGGGAAAAACTGCGTTGTATATACCTGCGTTGTAGCCTTGTGTTGGAATATGAAGACGAGGCATCCACATGAGAGGACCGTGCGTATCCGGCAGCTCAAATCTGCCGCCTTCAAAGCCTATAGTAAAGCGATGAAGCATGTGCATATAGTTGTCAGGATCTGCGGGATCTATCTGGTTGTTGTATGTTACGTAAAGCGGGACGTCGCCGAGCCTGCCGGACGCGATTTGAAAAGGACCGTTGGCTTCAGATATAGTATCGAAGCTCCACTTCGGCAGGGGAGAGAACATTTTGTCCATTATATCTACCATGGGATACGAGACCTGAGGGCAGGTAGTTATGTGAATATACGCCGGCTTTTGAAGCTGCATAGCTGTTTTTACACCGCTTATAAGCTTTTTCACCTCGGGAAGATGTACGTACAGGTCTCCTGTCATAAAGTTTACTTTGTTTTTCAAAGCGCTCTGAATGCAGCTTTTCATATCCGTTTTGTGTATCGGCTGTTCTTGAATAATGTGTACGCCCATGTTCATCAGGCTTTCGGCTATATCCGTGCCTCGGCCGCCCAGAGCGCCTGAGCGGATGATGACGCAGGCTATGTCGGGCTTTTCGGGCAGCTCGTCTATGGAGCGGTAGAGCGGCACGCCGTAAGTTTTAGAACAAACTCGGGAGCGTTCGCTTCCTCCTGCGACTATGCCCATAAATTCAAATTCGTCGCTGTGCCTGTGCAAAACCTCCATGTAAAACTGCCCGAAGGTCGTGCCGCAGACTATCACCTTTAGTTTTTTATTCTGTGTCATAGTTCTCCGTATTCTTCATTTGTCATAGAGTCTAAAGTGCCGTCAAATTCGTCCGGGTAACCTACGCCGAAGAATTCATTCATGATAGAGAGTATCTTATCAGGATGTTTAAGCTGAACGGGGAGCATGGCTCTTGGCGGTTCGTCTATCTGTGCGCTCAGATATTTTGCGCAGACGGCCGCCGTCGTGCCTGTCAGCTCTTCGGAATCGGGATGATACAGACTGTATACTTTTTTTCTGCCTTCCGCGTTCTCCAGCTCGCAGTAGTACCGTATACAGCTAAGGTCGGTTAGGTCCTCCGTCATTTCCGAGAGCTGTTTTGCCGCAATCTCAGGATTCTCCCGAAAGAGAGAAAAGACAGGACGCATTTTGTTAAGATTTCTGTTTTCTGCCGCGGCGCAATAGAAATTACCGTCTTTCAGGCTGCCGATTTTGGCACAGTATGCTGTTTCTGAATCAAAGAATGGCTGGGCGATTAGTTTGTCGTCTATGAACGGGAGTCGTAAATCTGATTTTTGCGATATTACGTCAAAACACGGTTCGCCGTTTTTCCACGAGAACGGTTCGTCCTGCTTACGATTGCAAACGCCGTAGAGATAGTCGTAGGCCGCGGCGTACGACAGGCGTCCGAAGGCGGTGTAATAGTAATCCAGCCTGTTCGAGCAGGGGTTGAGGCTGAGAATGTGCCGGAGAAACAGACCGGATACGCCGGGGGTGCTTCCCGCGCCGAATATCATCGCGGACATGGGGGAGAAACTTGACTGCCATTCAAAAAAATTCTCCGGCAGGCCGGCGTCTATGTACGGCGCGTGACTGCGCCCCGCCTGCTCTGCGACTTTACGCGAAGTATAGTAGCTGGGAGCGGTGCAGTTTATAATGAGCCGAGTGCCGTGCATGAATTCGCGTAAGCTCGCAGGGTCGTTTATATCTGCATAAGCGTACTCTATCCTTCCGGGATACAGCTCAATTAGTTTATCGGCGGCGCTTGCATTTCTGCCGCCTATTCTGATTTTGTCGTCAAAGAGAGTGACGGAGGCTCGAGTGCAGTGTGTGCCTATGGAGCCGTATCCGCCTAATATTCCTATCATAGATACCTCCGTTAGAATAAACTAACCGACAAGTCGGTTAAAGCTCGCCTTCTTCCATTTCAACGCTGTTTTTCTCGTGAATCAGAGCGGCCATACGGCCGAGCTCCGCATTATCAAACAGCTCGCGCATAGATACCTCGACTCCGTATTTTTCGCGCAGAGTTACGAGGAGACGAGTCGCTGCGAGACTGTCCGCTCCCATCTCAAAGAAGCTGTTTTCTGTTCCGATTTGTTCTGTATTAAAGAAAGAAGCCCAGATTGCCGCAAGCTCTTTTTCCTCGAGGCTCTCGGGGGCGCTGCCTTTTATCGCTGCGGAGGAGCTTTCAAACCATACGGCGGCGGTTTTTCTGTCTACTTTGCCGTTGCTCGTCAGGGGGATTTCTCTTATTGCTGAAATTTCGGAAGGTATCATGTGCTGCGCCAGCTTGGCGCTCAGATGTGCTTCTATATCAGAAAACGAAGGCGAGAAAGCTGATTTTTTGCCGTGTAGCACGAAGGAGTAAGCTCGGTCAATCAGCTTTGTTTGTATGTCGGAGCATCCGCCTTGCTGCATTATATCCGCCCATTCCAAAGCCGAGCGCATTGGCGTAATTCGGCCGTCGGGAAGATCGGGAAAACCATATTCCAAAACCATTGACGTTACAAGAGCGAAGGGCTGAAGCTCGGGCAGCTCCGCGACGATAAAAACTCCGCCCTGCCTGAGCAAATTGCAGAGCCAGGATATTTCCCGCGCCGGCTGTTTATAACGATGCAGGCTGTACAGCATAATAACAGCGTCGAATTGCTGATAATAATCCTTTTGAATAGTGTTTACGGCGGCGGTATTCGGAGCTGTGCTTACGGATAAATCTCCGCACTTTTCTCTCAACGCGCCTTGCATGGTCAACGACGGTTCAAAAGCCGTAAAGCGGAGCTGTGAATCTTTCGCCAGGGCGGAGAGCATCTCGCCGGTACGCGCGTCGATAATGGCTGCGTTTTTTGCGTTTGAAGCTGTCAAAATAGTGTTTATATAATCAATAACATGCTTTGCTTCAGGGGCGGACGCAGTTAGAACCTCAGGCGAGAGCGTTTTCTCGTTCAAAAGCTCAATGGGCTGCCTTTCTCCGTACAATATCCCGCGGAACAAGTCCATGCTGCGATAAAGCGCCTGCGCGAAGATGTCTTCCCCGGGCGGCGTCGTGCTCTTCACTTCACTCATGCGCCCGCCCGGCTTAATACCATTTTCGTCTATTTCGATTACATTGCGCTGCTCCAGCCATTCCGCCCATCTTTGAAAGAGCAGCTCCATATCTTTGCAGATTACGGGTTTAGATATAATCAAATCAGCAAGGAATCGCTCTGCGATAACGGCCTGGCGCTCGCGCTCTCTGTTGCGGAAGCAGACTGTCTCCGCGTCAGGTTCGAGCGCGGGCTGCAATTTCGGAACGGCTGCGCAGGGCTTTGTTTTGATACCTAATTTTAGCTGCTTACCTGTGCCGGACTGCACTGACAAAGCGAGAGCCTTCTCCACTCCGTCCATCTGTTCGGCGACAGATTCGATTTCGCCCGCTTCTATGCGGTATCCGTTGATTTTCATCTGCGAGTCTATTCTGCCGCAGAAGATTATATTGCCGTCTTGGCGGTATTTTCCGGCGTCTCCGGTGCGATACCATCTAACGCCGTCTTTTTCAAAAAAGCTTTTTCGCGTAAGCTCGGGATTAGTGTACCCCATGGCTACGCCTCTGCCGCCGATGAGAAGCTCGCCTTCAACCTCGTCGTCGCAGTCGTCTCCGTTCTCGTCCACGACGCGAAACATTTGATTGGCGAGGGGCTTGCCATAGGGTATGGACTGCCATGAAGGGAGAGCGTCGTCTGCAATAAAGTAATTAGACCAAATGGAAGCTTCGGTTGCGCCGCCCATTGCGATTATATGCGCGCCGTTCGCGACCGCTTTTGTTCTCTCCGGGATGTCGGTGTCTATCCAATCGCCGGAGAGCATTACTTTTTTCAGAGGCAGGGGCGAGAGTCCGTTTGCCGTGAGCATCATGGAGAAAAGCGCGGGCACGCTGTTCCAGACGGTGACTCTCAGGCTGCTGAGTATATCCAACCATGCGGAAGGCTCTTTGATTTGAGCTTCGTCTAAAACGGCGAGGCTGCCGCCGACGCTTAAAAGACCGAATATGTCATAAACAGACAGGTCGAATTCTAAAGAAGATATTCCTATGGCGACGTCTGCATCCGTCACGGAGAATCTCTCGTTTACGTCGTCTATTGTGTTGCATGCGGCGTCGTGCGATATGACGACTCCCTTGGGAGCGCCGGAGGAGCCGGATGTGAAAATAATATATGCCGGCGTTGTTTCGTCGGCGAGTATAAGATTTGCCGGCTGGGCTGCGTGAGCGTCCTGCGGATGCACGAATGCAGCCGAGCTGCTGTGCAGGCCGCTTTCCTTTTCTGTGATTGCGAACTCTATTTCTGCATCCTGACATATGCTGTCGAAACGCTGCCGGGGCGCGGATACGTTTATGGGAACGTATGTGCATCCGGCCGCGAGCACGCCTATGACCGCCGCTATTTGTTCGAATGACCGCGGAAGCATCACGGCTATGCGGCCGCCGCATCGAGCGCCTTTATTCCGCAATGCTGAGGCATATTTCAGCGCGAGCTCTGCCAGAGCAGCGTATGTCATGCTGCTTGTTTTTCCGCTGCGGACGGAATAGAGCGCGATTTTGTCTCCGGCGGACTGAGCGCGTTCAAAGAAATATTTGTGCAGCTGCCTCTTTGGCTGAGGCTTTTCTGTCTTGTTCGCTAAAATGCGATTTTGCGATAGTTCTTTCAAAAGCACTTTCTCCTTAGTGTATAGCTGTTATAACCGTGAACAGATGTCCCCGCCTCTATAGGCGGCGGGTTCCATCTAAGTCTTCAGCGGCGGTGCAATCCG
>UQXU01000007.1 GCA_900545085.1 uncultured Eubacteriales bacterium | reverse complement strand
AGGCTTAGATGGAACCCGCCGCCTATAGAGGCGGGGGACATCTGTTCACGGTTATCTTATCTGACCGTCGCCGTCTATCAAATACTTTACAGTAGTCAGCTCTGTGAGTCCCATCGGGCCTCGTGCATGGAGCTTCTGAGTGCTTATGCCTATCTCCGCGCCCATGCCGAATTCACCGCCGTCAGTGAAGCGAGTGGAAGCATTTACATATACAGCAGCCGCGTCCACGCCGTTCTGGAACAGCTTCGCGTTTTTGTGCAGCGCAGTAACTATGCACTCGGAGTGCCCTGTGCCATACTTGTTTATGTGCTCTATCGCCTCTTCTACACTGTCCACTACCTTAACAGAGACTATATAATCCAAAAATTCTGTGCCGTAGTCTTCTTCTGTCGCCGGTTTTACGCCTTCATAAGCCTGCGTGCGTTCGCATCCGCGCACTTCCACGCCGGCCTCCATGAGCGCGCCCAGCATAGCCGGCAGAAATTCGTCAGCTATCGCGCTGTGAACTAATATGCTCTCTACGGCATTGCATACAGACGGACGCGATGTTTTTCCGTTTATTACTATGTCTATCGCCATCTGCTGCTCTGCCCATTCGTCTACATATACATTGCAATTTCCTGTGCCTGTTTCGATTACGGGAACAGAGGCGTTTTTAACTACGGACTGAATCAGGCCTGTTCCTCCTCGAGGAATAAGCACGTCTATGTATCCGTTCATTTTCATCATGTGCTCTGCCGCCGCGCGCGTTGTATCTTCTACCATAAACACTGCGCCTTCGGGCAAACCGGCCTTTACGCCGGCCGCTATCGCTGCGCGTGCAATCGCCATATTCGAATGAATAGCCTCTTTGCCGCCTTTCAGCATAACTGCATTTCCTGTTTTAAGACAAAGCCCCATTGCATCCGCCGTAACATTCGGACGCGATTCGTATATTATGCCTATAACGCCCATAGGAACCCGCTTTTTAAGTATCTGCAAGCCATTTGGCAGAGTAGATCCGCTTACAATCTCACCCACGGGGTCTGCGAGCGCCGCCACACTCCTCAGACCGTCCGCCATGCCTGCTATTCTTTCATGATTCAGCGCAAGTCTGTCCTGCATAGCTTCGGTCATGCCGTTCGCTCGAGCGTTTTTCATATCGAGCGCATTTTTCTCAAGTATATCATTTTCACTTTGCTCAAGGCCGTCCGCCATCGCGAGCAGTATATCATTTTTTTCCTGAGTAGACATCAGCGCGAGCTTTCGGTATGCTTCTCTGGCGCGCTGTGCGCCTTCAATCAAGTGCTGCATTTTTTCCTCCTATCCGATTTATCCCTGCTTTTTACTTTACCACTTGCTTTTTATTATACCTTACGCGGCTGCAGCTTTCAAGCTTTTTCATCCTTGAGCTGCAAAAGCCTCCGCTTCGCTCATATCGGCAAAAACCATCCCCGCTTCCAGCTGCTTCTCTTCCTCCGGAGTCTGCGCATCATAAGAATACACTGCTATCTCTTCCTGCTCGTCTGTTCTGGCTATAGTCCTGAGAGCAACCAGACTCTCTCCCTCTCTTTTTAACACGACATGCTGTTGACAATAACAATTCAGCTTTCTGTACAGCTTTACTTCCGCCTCGGAGAATGTTTCTATATTCCATCCGTCTTCTAATCTTTCAGAAAGCTCCTCCTCGTCCAAGCCTATAAACTGCCGCGCATCAGATTCCAGCTCCTCTTGATGAGAGCAGCATGTATAATCGTAAACACGAACCAGTTTTGTATTGAAGGTCACTCTGCCTCCTGCTCCCGACGCCTCTTTCGCAGCGCTGTTTGATACACTTTCTCCATTTGCAGCGAGCATATATCCCAAAGCTGCAATTAAAGCGAGAATTATGAGACTAAATGTAATTCTTTTGCTCATCATTATTTTCATCCTTCCGCATCTTTTTAGAGTATTTTTATCCTTCAGCGCTATTTTTATCCCGAGACGTTTTCGCTGCAGCATTAATCTGAAAATGGTGTACTTGTTTTGCAAGCTTAAAATATTATTCGAGGTGATTTCAAGTCATTTATCGTAACGTCTGTGTTCCTCTTTAATCCTGCTGAAACAGCTGAGTTTTATCAACAACTTCCGTTCTTGATAAAACTTTAGAACGCATCCCGGCTCAGGGCGGAAAAATTTTGAACGATAAAATTCCGGTGCTAAAGCAAAAAGCCGCTCAGGGCTTATCTTATCCTGCGCGGCTTTAAATCTCACTTCACTTATATAAACTTACAGACCAGTAACAACACATTTTATTCATTCAGAGTAAATTTCCAGATACATCCGCAGCTGGGATCTGTTACGTCAGGCGGGCAGCTAATACATTCCGTAGTAATTCTGCTGTCTATTTCTTTTGCAAAGCCGGAATACTCCACCAGCCCGACAGGCTTACATGGGAAAGCATCCATGTTTTTGCGTGCGCGGGAATACTGAACTCTGCATACCACAGCCTTATAAATCAGCGAATTGCCTTGCATTTCAAATTCGCCCTGATTCAGCACATACTGCATTTTTACCATAAGAGCTTTTTTCAGACCTTCCAAGCCGGAATTTTCTCCCAGCCCCAAAAACTGCTTCGCACGCTTGGCCTCTACAACAGTAAATACCTCCCACGCATTGGCGTCATGCTCTATCGCCTCCTCCATTCCCAGCTTTTTCTCTATGGACTGGAACCAGCATCCATCGTGAGCTATCCAATTTTTTGCGTAGTTTTCGCAAAGCTGTATGAGCTGCTCTTTATCCAACGATTTCAAAAAATCATTCATATTCCTTCTCCATAAAATCAATTTAGAAAAAAGAGTGCCGCAGCTAGTTGCGGCACTCTGTGATAGACAAATTATCTATACTTGGGGTTGAAACGACCTCTAGCCTGCTCAGGATCCATGGGAGTGTACTTTGTCTTCGGGAATCTTCTCTCGAATTCTTCAGCCAGCTCGTCTCTTGCATCCGGATGAGCAATTGAAATCAAAGCTCTTGCTCTGTCTTTCAGGCTCTTGCCCCACAGCTGAGCTACGCCGTACTCTGTAACGATGTATTCAACGTCGTTACGGTTTGTTGTAACAGCAGCGCCCTGATCGAGGAAAGGTACGATCTTGGACTTGTTGCCCTTAGCTGTAGCCGGGAATGCCAGAATGCTGCGGCCGCCCTTGGAGAAGCAAGCGCCGCGAACGAAGTCAACCTGACCGCCGACAGCAGAGATCTGACGCAGACCGACAGACTCAGAGCAAACCTGACCCATAAGGTCGATCTGTACAAGAGAGTTAATAGAAACGAGGTTATCGTTGGAACCTGCGATCATGGGATTGTTAACCCACTCGATGGGAGCCATGTGGATCATGGGGTTATCGTCTACGTAGTCATACAGATCGTCTGTACCCATCAGGAAGCCTGCAACCGCCTTGCCAGGCATGAAGTTCTTAGCCTTGCAGTTGATGTTGCCTTCCTTCATCAGGATTACGCAGCCATCGGAGAACATCTCCGTGTGAATACCCAGATCGTTCTTCTCTTTCAGGAACAGCAGAACAGCATCCGGGATAGAGCCGATACCGAGCTGGAGGCAGTCGCCGTCTTTGATCAAAGAAGCGCAGTTAGCGCCGATCTGTCTCTCAACGTCTGTGATAGCGCCCATGGGCAGCTGAACGAGCTGTCTGTCTTCTTCTACGAAAGCATCAATTTCTGTTACGTGAACAAAGCTCTCGCCGAGTGTTCTCGGAACCTTAGCGTTGACCTGCGCGATGACCTTCTTAGCCGTCTTGATAGCCTTCATGTCATAGTCAACAGATACGTTCAGAGAGACATAGCCGTGCTTGTCCGGTACGGAAACCTGAACCAGAGCTACATCCAGAGGCAGCGCCTCATCGAAGAGCTCAGGGATACGATAAAAATAGCAGGGTGTGTAATCTGCACGATCTTCTACCAGAGCTTTTCTAGCCTTGCCGCCTACAAACAGAGAATTGTGACGGAAGGAAGCTTCGTTCTCAGGATCCATATAGTCTCCGGGACCCATAGCAACCATGTGAATAACCTGAACGTCTCTCAGTCTCTCTTTTTGATTGATCAGTTCTTCTACGAGAGCAGCAGGCTCACTGCAAGCGTGGCCGAAAGTTACTCTGTCGCCAGACTGAACCATCTTAATTGCTTCTTCAGCTGTCATGAGGTGAGAGTCATAATACTCTTTCCAGTTGATCATTAGAACCTCCATTATTGTGTTGTTTTGTTTTTAAAAATAAGAGGGGAAATTATTGCTAATTTCCCCTCAGCATTTACAGGGGGACATGCCCCAAGTTTACATTATGATTAGACTTACTTGATACCAGCGATATCCTTAGCAAGCTGCTTCTTCATGTTCATGTCTGCCAGACGAGCGATGAGGATTCTCTGAGCCTGCGGAGAACCAGCGCCGTGCATGGACTCTGTTCTGTAACCTACAGCTGCTGTACCCAGTGTCAGGTTCTCGATCAGGCGCATGATGCGGAGTCTGTCCTCTGTGGGAACAGTAGCAACACCCTGGAGGTACTTCTCGATCCACTTGCCGATAACCGGATCTTTGTAGTCAGCCTCAGAAGGCATTGTAACCATGATACCGCCTGCGATGTCCTCTGCGAGACGTGTGATCTCATAGGGGAATCTTGTAACGTTCTGCTTGCAGACGTTAGCGATGAGCATGTCGATGATGTAGTTGCCAGCCTTTGTCTTGTGACCCTCAGCGGAGCAAGCGATACCGCAAGCATACAGAGTCTCGTTCAGGTGGTTCATTTCGATCAGCTTATCCTTGATGTGAGAAGCCTTAGCAGCGCCGTTCATCTCAGCAGCTACTGCAGCAGCGCCGATGAGTACGTCGCCAACGCCGACCTTGCAGCCGCCGTAGCTCTGACGATGGTAACCAGCGAAACGGTCAACCAGCATTGTAGCGAATTCATACTCGCCGTTCAGGAAGATACGATCATTGGGAACGAATACGTGGTCGAAGATAACCAGAGCTTCTGTACCGCCGAATTCCTTGTTACCAACGTCGATGTCGTTGTGCTCTTCGAGCTTTCTTGTGTCGCAGGACTGACGACCATAGATCATGAAGATACCTTCAGCATCTACAGGTACTGCGAAGGAAATTGCATAATCCTTGTCTTCTTCCTTCATAGCCTGTGTGGGCATTACGATAACTTCGTGGCTGTTAACCATACCTGTCTGGTGAGCCTTAGCACCACATACAACAACGCCGTCAGGACGACGCTCTACAACATGCAGGAACATGTCGGGGTCAGCCTGCTTGTGCGGCGGAAGACCTCTGTCACCCTTGGGGTCTGTCATAGCACCGTCAACAACGATGTCCTTCTCCTGAACCATCTTCCAGAAGTTTACGAAGTTCTCATGATACTTTGTGCCGTGAGCTTCGTCGATTTCATATGTTGTGCTGTACAGAGCGTTAGCAGCGTCCATACCAACACAGCGCTGGAAGCAAGCTGCTGTCTTCTGACCGAGCAGTCTCTGCATCTTAACTTTCTTGATGAGCTCTTCTGTGCTCTGATGCAGATGTGTGAAACGGTTGATCTTCAGACCGGGGATCAGAGAAGACTCTGCAACCATCAGATCCTTATACTCATCCTGCTCAGCAAGATAGTATGTCATAGCGATAGAGTTGAGAGAGGGGCGGATGATCGGATCGTCAACCGGGTTCTCAACCTTTTTGCCGAACGAATAAATCGTCATGTTGAGCTTTCTCAAGCTCTCGATGTACTGGTCTCTTGTCATCATGATGTTTGATCTCCTTTTTAATAAAGCAATTAGTGTGATTTTTATGCCTCCGGCAGGGCGGTTGTGCCCCGCCGGTCTTTAAACTATTTTACAGTAAGTTAAACCGTTTAAATTACAGTCTAGCCTGGAAGAGCGCTGCGAGGTCAGCTTCTGTCATCGGGATGTAGTTGCCGGACAGGAGTCTCTGCTGCTCGTCATATGTGCTCTTAGCGAAGGGAGCGATGTCATCCTGAACTGCGCCGTACTCGCTCATCTTCTTCAGCGGGAGGAGCTTCTCGAGGAGGTCATCGATAGCCTTAACAGCATCGTCGCCGCCGAGGATGTTGCAGATGTAAGCTTCAAAGTCAGCCCACTTGCCTTCCGGCTGAGCCTTCTTGTAGAAGTCCAGTACAGCTGTGAAGAACTGATAGTTGGACTCGCCGTGTGCTACATGGTACTTAGCGCCGAAAGCATAGCTCATAGCGTGTACTGCGCCGCAGGAGCTGTTGCAGAATGCGATACCTGCATAGTTGGAAGCGCGCAGGAACATTGCGGAGTTCTCAGCGATGATAGCCTTGCGTGCAGCTTCGTCATCTACAGCAACGATCTTCTTGAAGCCATCGAGGATGTCTGTGATAGCAGCCTTAGCGAAGATGTCTGTGTAATCTGTAGCCTTCGGGATGTTGAGATAAGCTTCGCATGCGTGAACGAGAGCGTCGATTGCGCTTGTAGCGAATACCTTGTAGGGTGCGCCGGGGATGAACTCGGGGATGAGTACAGCCTTGTCAGCATACATATAGTCGGATACGAGACCCTTCTTAATGCCCTTCTTTGTCAGGTTTACAACTGCGATGTTCGTAACCTCAGAGCCTGTACCAGCTGTTGTGGGAACGATGATCAGCTCTCTCTTCTTTGTGAGGTTGGGGCTGTCGTACATAGCGTAGATGTCTGTTTCGCCGCCGAGGCATGCGATCTTGGAGATGTCAATGATTGTGCCGCCGCCAACAGCGATGATGCGGTCAATCTCACCGAGGGATGCAATTTCGTCGAGGATACCCTGAACCATAGCGTCCGTGGGCTCGCCGCCGCCGTACTTCTCCTGGAGAACTACCTTGCAGTCGAGATTGCACTTCTCAATCGCAGGTGCATGGATCCATGCGTTTGTCAGGATTACATCCTTTGCGCCGAGCTTGAACTCGTCAGCAAAATCCTTGAATGTCTCATACTGATATACAGTAGGTTTGATAGATAGCTGTTTCATTTTGATCTCCTTCTCTCACATTATACTTGTCTATAAATATTGCATCAGGGCAAACACCCGAATGTCAAATCTCATGCCGTCACAAAACCACACAAAAAGCAACATGGCACATTTACGCATTCCAACAGCACGGAAACGCAAAAGATATTATTTTGTAACAGCTTAGAAACAACACGATTTTCAGCTCTTGCGCTTTATATCCACAACGTGAAATCCAGCACAATCGCTTTCATCCTTATTATATAACCAATGACACCTAAAAATCAATACGTAATTCAAAATTTCCAAATCTTTTTTGACATTTTACATAAATTGTGTCACTTTTTTTGTTTTTTTCTCTATTCTGACTTAGACCTCGTCCATTTCTGCGTTATGATAGACATTCTGAACGTCGTCGTTATCCTCCAGCATGTCCAGCATCTTCTCTATTTGTACTTTCTGCTCATCTGAAATAGACTGCGTATTCTGAGGTATCATGTCCACTTCTGCCGATGCAAATTTTATCCCATCATTCTCCAGCGCCTCGCGCACTGCGGAGAACTCGGACGGATCTGTAAGAATTTCGAACGCGCCTTCCTCTGCGGAAAAATCTTCCGCGCCTGCTTCGAGAGCCTTTTCCATCAGGTCGTCTTCGCTTATGCTTCCGTCGTCCTCAACGACAATAACGCCTTTGCGGTCGAACATCCAGCCTACGCATCCCGTCTGCCCCAAAGAGCCTCCGTTTTTGTCAAACGCATGTCTGATCTCCGCCGCCGTGCGGTTTTTGTTATCAGTTAAAACCTCTACTATTACCGCTACCCCGCCGGGGCCATATCCTTCGTAAACTATATCCGTATAATCTACACTGCCCAGCTCGCCTGCCGCTTTTTTAATAGAGCGGTTGATATTGTCGTTAGGCATGTTGTTCGCGCGGGCTTTTGCGATACAGTCTCTCAGACGAGAGTTCGTCGCGGGATCAGAACCGCCCGTCTTTACGGCAACCGCAATCTCTCTGCCTATTTTCGTGAATATCTTGCCGCGGGCAGCGTCTGTTTTCTCTTTCTTATGTTTGATAGTAGACCATTTATTATGACCTGACATCTTGCACCTCTATTTTTTATTCAAATTGTGTAATTTCATTTTGTGTAATCTCATTTTCCTTGTTAATTTTATCACGGCTTTCTCTGTTTTTCAAGTGTATTTGTGCAGAATTGTGATAACATAATTTACATATTTTGACTAACTTATCCAAAAATCGCATAACAGTGCAGTTTTTCAGTATTAAGTATTTTTATACTTTTTAAACGCTCCGCTTTTGAGCCTCTTTTTGCTACACAAATGCGGCATAACCCCAATTCGCAGATTTATTCACATCATGTTAATGCATTAAATTTTTTCACTTTCGCCTATTATTGGCATTTTTATTATCTCTCGTGCAATTACTTATTAAATTAAATAAAGCGCCCTGATAAATTCAATACTTAATGCAAAGACAGGGCGCTTTTTCGCAGGTTTTTACTGACTATTTATTTATCAACTATAATCATGGTATAAGGTTCATAAATTCATCCGCGTCCATGACATCCGCGTATGTCTCAGGCACAGCGCCTACTATTATACACTCGCTTACGAGCACATCAGATTCTACGCTCACACTCTGAACCGCACCGCCTACAATCATGCGCATATCTGCGGTCAATGTTATAAACGTCCTATGGCATATCTGGTTTATTCCCGCCGTGGTCAGTTCCGTCTTGAACCTGGCCCGCACGGAGCCTATGGGCTGTGCGTTTATCTTAATGCGCGGACCCCAGCCGGATAAGACTTTAATTCCCGTCAAATCTCCAAACGGTATAGATATTGTGCGAGGATCTATGCAGCTTATCGCATCCTGAGCGATTGTCGCCGCATCTCCCGCTATGTCGTTTATTCTGGCGCTGTCTGTAGAAATAAGAGTTATGTTCCCGTCTTTATCCTTCTCAACATGAACCAACCCCGCCAGATCTCCCGCGCTGTCTATGCTCTCTGCGGTCGCGTCGCTCAGTATTCTAAGCGCAGTATTCGTCAGCATGGCCTCTCCCCTTTCCATAAGGTTAGGGCGCAGCGTGCTCTCTATAAGTATGCAGACGGCTATCGCTGTCGCTGTCAAAGCCGCCGCCGCGATAAGCAGTTTCTTCTTTTTCCCCGTCTTCATTTATTCCACCTTCTCCTGCAGCTATAATTTTCTTCATAACTCCCAATCCCGATTTATGTCGATGTTTACAAATTGTTGCAATCTAATTTGATGATAATCTTTCTGTAGTATGCTATAATGGTATCATTAAAAAGCGCGTATACTATATCTATGCGGAGCGGACGGATCTTGAGCCGCTCACATGCGGAGGAATATCTGCCATAATGAAGAAAAGACACTTTTTTTATAGAAAAAGGGGAATTAACCCCGATAAAACATACCCGGACTCTGCAAACGAAAATGCAGAAAGCACACAGCCGGATCAGTCGTCGGACGACGGCAAGACTACTGTTTTCACCGGTTCTGAAACACTTCGTCAAAATCAGGAAAGCGACGAGCACAAAGACGCCTCCATACTCGATCCGGCACAGCTCACCGGCCCGGGATACACGTCTCTCCCTTCTTTGAGCGGACGTGCTCCAAGTTCTAAATTTGTTCTGGGCACTGTGCTCACGACTGTTAAAATAATAGTCGTGTGTATAGTTGCATTAGTCAGTGTTGTCTGCGGCTCTTTGTTCGGCATGGCAAACGCATACCTGGGTACAACTCCCGAGCTGGATCTTGAACAAATAAGCGACGTTTCTACTCCGTCGTACATATACGACAGCAGCGGCACTCTGCTGACTACATACACCGGACTTGAAATAAGTGAATACGCATCTCTGGACGATATCCCGCAGCATTTGCAGGACTGTGTAATCGCAAACGAAGACGTCAGATTTTATCATCACAACGGCGTTGATTTTAAAGGCACTCTCAGCTCTCTGTTGTCTAATCTGACAGGCGGAGCTATCCGCGGCGGGAGCACCATAACTCAGCAGCTCATAAAAAACAAGCTTCTCTCTTCAGAAAGGTCATATAAACGCAAGCTCCAGGAGGCGAAGCTGGCCATGGAGCTGGAAACCAGATATTCCAAAGATCAGATATTGGAAGCTTATCTGAACACCATACCTCTCGGAGGCAATATATACGGTGTTAAAGCAGCCGCGAAGGATTATTTAGGCAAGAGCCTGGATCAGCTTACTCTGCGCGAAATGGCTATGCTCGCGGGGATAACTCAGTATCCTACCAAATACAACCCGCGCTCATGCTATTACGGAAACGATTCCGCCTCGAGAGTGGCCGCGCTGAACGCCAGAATAGACGACGTACTCGCAAAAACGTATTCCGCAGGATATATCACAAAAGAAGAATACGAAACTGCGCTCAGCGATACTATCGAGATACTCCCCGAGTCCAGCTCAACAGAGCTATACCAGTATCCGCATTTCGTGGAATACGCTATATACGACGTTGTAACACACATGCTGCGCGACCGAGATCTTATCGACAATACTGTTAACCGCGCCGCTATGGAAAACGAGCTGCGCACGGGAGGCTACCATATATACACTACATTAGATACAAGCATGCAGGAAACTCTGCAATCTACTATCTCTAATTACAGCAGCTATCCTCGCCTTGTCAACTCAGCCTATTCGGTTAAATCAGAGACTCTGAGCGACGGCACAGTGATAGAGACAAAAGAGCCGCAGGCAGCGAGCGTTATCATGGAGCAGGGAACCGGATATCTGCGTGCTATAGTAGGTTCGCGCGACGAGCCTACCATAAAGCGCTCGCTCAACAGAGCCTACCAGAGCAGAATGGCTGTAGGCTCGTCCATAAAGCCTATTGCGGTTTACGGCCCTGCTCTCGATAAAGGGGACGGCCTCGGAACTGTCGTGCCGTACATCCCCGCCGAGATAGACGGCTGGATCAGCAGCGCAGGCTATCCCACCTCAGACTCGCGTCGTCCATACGGTCCCGTCACGATACGCCGAGGCATAGTCAGCTCGCTCAACATAGTCGCAGCGCGCGTTCTTATGTCAGACGTCGGGCTCGAAGATTCATATTCTTATTTGCTTAAATTGGGAATAAGTGAAAAACGCCTCAGCAAAACAGGCGTAGGTCTGGCTCTTGGTTCAAGCGGAATAACTGTAATAGAAATGAGCGGGGCATATGCCGCTCTTGCAAACGGCGGAACGTATATAGAACCTATAAGTTTTACGCACGTTACCGATAAATCAGGAAACACCGTTATGTCCGCGGCGACAACACAGCGCACCGAGCAGGTCTACAAGCCTTCTACGGCTTATATGCTCATTGACGCTCTGACCGACGCAGTAAAGAGCGGAACGGGTACAAACGCTCAAATCAGCGGGATGACCGTCGCCGGCAAAACAGGCACCAACGCCGACAACAAAGGCGTTTTCTTCGCCGGCGTAACGCCCTATTATGTCAGCACAGTCTGGGTCGGGCACGACGACGACAAGCCTCTCCGCAGCACCTCCGGCGGCTCCGGCGCGGCGCCTCTCTGGCGGCAGTATATGTCTAAAATACTTCAGGGAAAAGAAGATAAGCAGATCCTCTCCGGAAGCATGAGTGATTACGGCGTTGTGGAGGCGACGGTATGCAGCGTATCGGGCATGCTGCCCACGGGCGCATGCTACGCTGACACAGGCGGTCATAGACCTGTTAAAGAACTGTTCGCCGCTGGCGACGTCCCCACTGAGGAATGCACCATGCACAGTTATAAAACAGTATGCTCAGTGTCCGGCATGAGAGCCACATCTTACTGTCCCGGTACCAAATCGGGCGGCGTGGTAGACATATCAGGTACAGAATACGAAAAGCTCAGCACTTCACAGCTTCACTCCTGTTTCAGCAACCTCGCAACCAACGGCTCATATTGCAGCATTCACACTAAATCATGGTATATCGATTCTCAGACGCCTTCTCAGCCTGAGGAATCTGATACATCCGAATCCCCCGAGCCTTCCGAATCGGCGTCTCCCGAATCATCTTCAGGCGCTGCCGAAGCAGAAGGAAACGCAAACGCAGCCGAATAACCGCAAAAAAGACGAGCAATCTCTGCTCGTCTTTCTTTATTGCTATCCAACCAAAAACGCTCTGCCTTACTGACCTGCTCTATACGCCTTGCGTACCATGGCCTGATGCCTGGGGCACTCCTCGCCCGTCTTGTGTACTTTGGAACCGTTAAAATGAATACAAAAGTGACCTTCAAAATTGTTTCCGCTCACTACGTCGTCCATATGCGGCATGCTGTGCTGAGACGCCGCGTATGTATGCCCGCCGACCGTAACCCAGATGGCTCTCCGGCTCCATGTCCACGAGCCTCCCGCCGCTTTCTTCATTTTCGCCGTATCCTCCGCCGTCAGCGGTTCGCAGTCTGCGTGTTCCCATCCGCCGAACCGCACGACTTTATAGCTTATCCCCGTATCGACGTCCGTTACGAGCGCTTCCGTCTCTTCGCCTTCTCTCCAGCCTTTGAAAACGTATCTTATTGTCTCCCAGTCTGAAAGCTCGACGCTGCCTTCTATCCCCGCCATGTTCGCCTTTGTCTGTTTTATGTCGTTATCGCCGTAAAGCAGCTCCAGCGTCTCTTCGCTCGCTACGCCGTCCTCCTGCAGCTTTGCCGCTTTCTGAAAAGCTTTGAGAGCTGATTCTGTACTGTCTCCGTAATAACCGGTAGCCGACGCAGTGAGAAATCCTCTCGATCTCAGCTCCTGCTGCATCCTCTTGACCTCAACGCCTTCCATGCCCTTTTTCAGCATGGTTACAGCCGTTTTTCCGTTTTCTGTTTTTATATCCGACATAAGCACATAGCCTGCGCAGTCCCGGCCGTCTTGCTGAAATTCTACCTCATAGCAGTCTCCGCTGACGCCTCTAATTGTCACTCCGTCTCCCGCATTCAGAGAAGCAGTCTCCGCGGCATATTCGCTCGCTCCGTCTCTGACCGCCGTACCGTCCTTCAAAGCGTTCCCTACCAGCGAATCCGTCGACGAAAGAAATACATTCTCTTTTTTCACATAGCCTCGGTAGTTCCCGTATATTATGCGATACCATCCGCTTTCTTCACTGAACACACCTATGGTCGCGCTTTTGCCGAATTTGTACAGGAGAATCCTCGGACGGGCGCAGTCTTATCTCCGCGCCGCTTCCCGTTATTATTGCATCTTCGAATTTGTCCACGGCAGACGCATTGCCCGGCACGGCGAGAACAACAAGAGCCAATGCCGCTATGCAAAGAGCATATATTCTCTTTTTCACAAATCGCGCCAATCCGCTCATTTTCTTCGCCTCCCATAAATTGCAAATCTTACTTCAATTTCATTGTATCCATACAAATTTTATCTGTCAACTTATAGGCGGTAAATTTTACATTCGCGTCATAATTGCCGCACGACCTCACGCAGCTTTTTTAAATCTTCAATATAAATATCTCTCAAAGCTCTGTTATATATAACACTGGCCGGATGGTACAATGCAAAGACAAGCCTCCCCCTTCCTGCATTCGTCAGCCTTCCGTGGTATTCTCCTATGACTGCTCTTTTATCTTTCAGCATAGCCCTCAGAGCCGTGTTCCCGAGCGTGACTATAAGCTTTGGCGACAGATAATCCAATTCTGCCTCAAGGCAGTCGGAAAAAACCGCAATTTCTTTTGCAGTAGGCGGCCTGTTGCTCCTCCGTCCGTTTTTTTCTCTAAAAGGTCTCAGCTTAACTACATTCGTGATAAACAGACTTGCGCGCTCTATCCCCGTGATTTCGAGAAATTCGTCCAGGTTCTTTCCGGCTTTTCCGGCGAAAGGCCTCCTCTCCTCGACTTCCGTCGCGCCCGGCGCTTCCCCGATCAGGACTATGTCGCTTTCCCGCGAACCCTGCCCAAAAACAAGCTCCTCCGGCGGGTAATTCGTCTCTTTTTTAGTTTTTTCTGCCGCAGCTTCATATATCTGTTTCAGTTTATCCATAACTACTCCGATTTTTTTATTTTAATACAGTGTTCTTAATTTGTTTTCAAATTATCGTGTTATCTCGGTCAGGTCCTACGCATATTAAATAAAGAGCGTCCGCTCACATTCCGGAAGCTATTGCGGAGGTATTTTTTATAATGGAAATAAGTTTTTTGTTGGTACTCTCTCTCGCAGGTCTCCTGACTGCGCTTCACCTTTTTAGCCGCTTGCTGACGCGGCGCTTCGGCGGCGTGCTTACCTTTTTCTTCTGCGGCGCGCTGTATCTCACTCTATCCTCAGCCGGACTGCTGTAAAGCAAAAGCGGGCGCAACTGATATACATCCCAAAAGTGTCTGACTTTTAGGAGTGCATATCACAACAGCCCGCTTTTTTCAATAAGGGGCAACGCCCCGTCATTCAACAAGTGAGCTTCAGCGTCGGATTGCACCGCCGCTGAAGGCTTAAATGTCCCCCGCCACCTATAGGCGGGGGACATCTGTTCACGGTTATATTTTAGTTATTTCCGCCGTACAAAGCTTTACTCGTCAACATTGTCACAAAGCACAGAATAAAGCTGCGGCAAAACAGTTTTGAGCACCAACGGCCTATTAGAAACGCTCATGCAAGCGCATTTCGTATAGCAGACGGCCGCCTTCGCTCCGTCCGAATCACGAACAAGCGTGTACTCCACCTCTACCCGCACGTTGGATACATGCTTAATTCTCAGTTCAACCGTCAGCTCATCATCCTGAAACACGGGAACATAGTACCGCTAGTGTGTATCCAGCGGCATGATATGCGTACCCGAGCTGCGGTATTCCGCGTTTGCTTCCGGATGCTGTCTCAGGAATTCCTTCTGCGCCATATCAAACCAGCTATAGTAATTGCCGTGATAACAAAAACCGTCCGGTCCGCATTCATTATATCTGACTCTCAATTTATACGTTGCCGCAACCATAGTTTCCCTTCCTCTCTGTTACAGTGTCTACCAGAGGCTCTTGTGGAACTCGTAAAGCTCCTTGTCAAATACGTTTTTCACAGCGACAGCCTCTGCCAGATCCATATCTATGATTTTGTTGTCCTTTATTCCAACCGCGCGAGAAGATACTCCTTCGCTTATAAGCTTTATAGCATGCAGGCTCATTCTGCTCGCAAGCATCCTGTCGAAAACAGTCGGATGACCGCCGCGCTGTACATATCCCAGTTTTATAGACTTCACATCAAATCCCGTCTTTGCGCCCAGGTAGTTCGCTATGGCCTCTCCCTTGCCCGCTCCTTCCGCGATAACAATGAGGCATGTCTTTTGACCTTGAATCCTCCTGCGTTTGAGGCTCGCTCCTATCTCGTCTATATCAAAAGGTTCTTCCGGAACTATAGCATACTCCGCGCCGCCTGTAATCGCCGCGTCGAGAGCGATATCTCCGCAGTGATTCCCCATCACTTCTATAACGCCTATGCGCTCATGAGAGGACATCGTGTCCCGGATCTTGTCCATTTCTCCGATTACGCCGTTCACCGCCGTGTCGAAACCAATTGTATAATCCGTATACCCCAGATCGTTATCTATAGTTCCGGGCAGTCCGATAGTCGGCACGCCGAGAGAATCAAGCTGCTTCGCGCCCATATAGCTGCCGTCGCCGCCGAGAACCACCAGAGTATCTATATCGAATGCTTTCGCCACCTCGACCGCCTTGGCCTGACCTTCCGGCGTTCGCATTTCCTCGCAGCGCGAGGTTTTGAGCATCGTGCCTCCCGTGCCGAGTATACCCTCTATATCATCGTCGCGCAGCTCTTCTATCCTGCCTTCAATCAATCCCGTATACCCCTTGCGCACGCCCAGCACAGTCATGCCGTAGCTCTTTGCGGTTTTGTAAAGGTAGTATGTAGCTGCGTTCATGCCGGGTGTGTCGCCGCCGCTCGCCAGTATTGCAATCCTCTTCGCCGTATTAGTCATATTTTAAATTGCCGTCCTTTCAGCTTAATCTTCTTCTCCGCTTCGAAGCACGCCGTGCGCCGTATAAACCTGCGTCATTCCGCGGATTTTCATTGCAGATATGTTCTCAGTGAACTGCGCAACAAGCACTTCGCCCTTCGCCAACACTTCCGTGTGCTTCAGGCGGGTGTCGTCGCCTCGCGTCATGCCTATTACACTGGCTCCGTCCTCGAGCGCTTTTACAACTATATATTCTCCGAATCTAGCGTCGTTATCCTGCTTCATATCCATCTGTTCCGTACGGATGCTCCGTTCTTCTTGTCTCGTTCTTTTCTAAAAACTAATGGAGATACCGATTTGCAGCGCGCCGCGCAGCTCAAGTATCAGCTAAAGAAATTCTACCACAATTTGCCGTCTCACGCAACCGCGACGTTTTCATCTCCGAGCATGTCCTTCAGCTCTCTCAGCAGAGCCGGAGATATATCCACCCCTCGCTTCATGGGTAGCTTCTGCTTATTGCTTTCGACATAAACTATCACGGTATTTTCTCCTGCGTATCTCGACAGCACAGATATTATACTGCGCATCTGAGCCGCATTTTTCTTTGCCACTTTTATGAACAGCCTTTGCGCCGTGGGGATATTTGATGAGTCAAATATTCCATCGAGAATTATCTCGGGCGGTCCGTCCTCGTTCACCATTACCTTACCGGATATAGTAAGCACGGCGTCTTTGCGCAATTTGGATTCCTGCTCCTTGTACGTTCTCGGAAACACCACGACTCCCATGCTGCCTGTCATATCCTCAAACACGCAGTTTGCCATCATCTGTTTATTCTGCCGCGTTATTCGAGTTTTTATGCCGGTGAATATGCCCATCAATCTGACGCGCATTCCGTCATATTTCTCCGCTGCTCTAATATCGTGTTCCGCCGCCGTCAGATCGCTTATAGTATAGCTCTGTTTTTCAATCTGCTCAGCATACTGTTCCATAGGATGCGCCGAGATATAGAGACCGGTTTTTTCCTTTTCGAACGCGAGCTTTTGCAGCGGTTCAAACTCCGGCACATCGGGCAGCTCCATACTCTGCCTCGGCGCGCCCTCCATGTCAAAAAAGCTGCCCTGCCCCGCCAGCTCACGCTTAGCTTTCGCCGCCGCACTTTTTATCAGCTGTTCATAAACCGCCATGAGCTGCGCTCTGTTCGCTCCGGTATAGTCAAAACAACCCGAAAGTATCAGCGATTCTATCTGGGATTTGTTTATATACGTCACCGTTCGGCTTATGCAGTCCTCCAGATCTATAAAATCTCCATTTTCCCGCTCTTTTATCAATCCGTCTATCGCGCCGCCGATTTGCCTCAGAGCCGCCAGCCCGAACCTTATCCCGCCGTTTTCTACCGTAAACTTGGCCCCGGATTTATTCACATCCGGAGGCAGGAGCTTTATGCCGCGGCGTTTTACATACCTCATATAGTGCGCCAGCTTGTCAGAATTTGAGATAAAGCTGTTAAGCAATGCGGTCATAAATTCCGGCTCATAATAGCACTTCAGCCATGCTGTCTGATACGAAACCACAGCATATGCGCAAGCGTGAGATTTGTTAAAAGCATACTGAGCAAAATCCATCATTTGATCGAATACCTCAGTCGCCGCTTTTTTCGACACGCCTCGCTTCAACGCGCCGTTCACATCGTCTTCACCGTATATGAACACATGCCGCTCGCGTTCCATGACGTCCTTTTTCTTCTTCGCCATCGCCCTGCGCACAAGGTCGCTTCTCCCGAGAGAATATCCCGCCATATCGCGCACGATTTCCATAACCTGCTCCTGATACACCATGCAGCCGTAAGTATCGCCCAAAGACTTCTCAAGTATCTTATCCGCATAGCGCACATTCTCTCTGTTGTTTTTCCCGGCTATATAATCGGGTATCTTCGACATAGGGCCGGGTCGGAAAAGAGATATCCCCACCATTATATCGCCCAGATTCTCCGGTCTGAGCTGCATCATCAGCGAGCGCATTCCCTCGCTTTCCAGCTGAAACATCCCGTCCGTCTCGCCCGACGAAATCAAATCATAGACCTTTTGATCTTCCATATCTATTTCGTCTATATCTATATCTATTCCGCGCTGCCTGAGCATATCCAGAGTATCGCGTATGACAGTAAGCGTGCGCAAGCCGAGAAAATCCATTTTAAGCAGTCCCAGCGATTCCAGATGGTTCATAGTGACCTGAGTCATCACTGCATCATCCTTCTGGCTGACGCAGAGAGGTACATATTCCGTGACCGGCTCTTTGGATATTACGACGCCCGCCGCGTGCGTGGAAGTATGCCTGGGCATACCCTCCAGCTTTCTCGCCATATCCAGCCATGATTTTATTACATCATTGCTCTCGTATTCCGCTCTCAGCCTGCTGTTTATCTCGAGCGCCCTGTCTATCGTCATTTTCAGCTCGAATGGTATCATCTTCGCTACTCTGTCTGACTCCGCGACGCTTATCTTCAAAACTCTGGCTACATCTCTGACTACCTGACGCGCGCCCAGAGTTCCGAATGTTATAATCTGCGCGACTCTATCCGAACCGTATTTTGAGACTACGTAATCTATTACCTCTCCTCGCCTCTCGTAGCAAAAATCTATATCTATATCCGGCATACTCACGCGCTCCGGATTGAGAAACCGCTCGAACAGCAGACCGTATTTAATCGGATCTATATTTGTTATGCCTAACGCATATGCTACAATACTTCCCGCCGCGCTGCCTCTCCCCGGGCCAACCATTATCCCTTTGCCTCTGGCAAAAGCGACGTAGTCCCATACTATCAGAAAATAGTCCACGAAGCCCATGCTGCGTATGGTTTCCAGCTCATACATCAGCCTCTCTTCATGTTCATCAGGATTGGCATACCTTTTTTTCATTCCCTCTCGAGTTACATACTCAAGATATTCGTAATGACTTGCAAATCCGTCCGGTATCGGAAAATCCGGCAAATGCAGCTCGCCGAATTCCAGCTCCACATTGCATTTATCCGCAATTTTTACCGTGTTTTCTACAGCCTCCGGCACATAGGAAAAAAGACTCGCCATCTCCTCCGGAGATTTCAAATAAAACTCGTCGGAATCGAACAATCCGCCCTCGTCTATCGTTCTGCCCATTTGCAGACACATCAGCACTTCCTGAGCCTGAGCATCCTCCTTGAGCGTATAATGCGAATCGTTTGTAACAGCCAGTTCGATACCAAGCTCTCTGGCTATTTTTATTAGCTGCGGGTTGATCATGCGCTGTTCCGGAATGCCATGATCCTGCAGCTCGAGATAAAAATCCTCCCCAAACACGGATTTATACCAAGCGGCCGCCTCTTTAGCCGCATCGTACTCTCCGCGAACGAGAGCTGACGGAATCTCCCCCGCCAGGCACGCAGACATGCAAACCAGACCCTCGCTGTGCTCCTTCAGTATCTCGTGATCTATTCTGGGCTTATAATAGAAACCCTCCGTGAATCCGGCGGAACAAAGCTTCATCAGGTTCTTATATCCCGTTTTGTTTTTAGCCAGCAATATCAAATGAGCATATTCTCTGGCCGCTGTCGATTTTTCTCTCCTGTCTCCGTTCACTATGTAAAATTCGCAGCCCAGTATCGGCTTTATCCCCGCCGCCTGCGCCGCTTTGTAAAATTCTATTATGCCGTACATAGCGCCATGATCCGTTATGGCCAGAGCCTTCATCCCCAGCTCGGCCGCCCTTTTTGTGACCTCGCTCACTCTGGACGCTCCGTCCAAAAGGCTGTACTCCGTATGAACGTGCAAATGCACAAAATCTGTCATTTTCTTCTTCCTTCCTGCGGGCTGTTGCATAGTCCGACAAAATGAAGTATCATAATATGTGTGCAAGCTGAAGCGACGACGTCTGCACACGAATACCCATTCTGCATAGACGTCTGCCGAATTTCAGCTTTCGTATCAGCTAAGTATATTGTAACACAAAAACAGACAATAAACAGGCACATACACTTCATTTTTCCCCGTTCAATAAAGGGCATCGCCCCTTAGGAGATCTGTTCACGGTTATATGGCGATATATGACGATTCTGCGCCTGTTGGCTCGACGGAGGATATTTTTATGATAAAGCTAATCGCACTGGACATAGACGACACGCTTATAGGTGCGGACGGCGCAATCTCAGATGAGAACATACGCGCTCTGCGAAAAGCATCCGACTCAGGCATACGGCTGGCGTTGGCTTCGGGCAGAGCATACAACGGAATGCTCCGATACATGGACGCCATTCCCGGAATAACAGACGTGATAGCCTGCGCCGGCTCGCAGGTTTTTAAAGACGGAAAACTTGTCCGGAGCAATCCTCTGAGCGACAATGACGTTCGCCGTCTTTATAATTACGCCACGGCGGCCGGATGTGAAGTTCAGCTTTATATAGGCCCCGATTTCTGCTACACTCATACGACTGAGCACACTAAGTTCTATTCCGGTCTTTACAAACACACCGGCAGGCTGATAGATTTAAATTCTATGAACGAGCTCAATTCCGTAAAAGTGTTGATAAACTCCGGTCAGGACGAGGGCGGAACAGCCAGAGCCAAGACTATAAAAAATGAAATCGCCGCCGCCTTCCCACATCTAACAGTTTTGACGAGTAAGCCGTGGTATATAGAAGTTCTCAATCCCGGCTCAAGCAAAGGTGCAGCTCTGGAGCAGCTTTCACGCGAGCTGGGTCTTGAAAGATGCGAAGTCGCCGCGATAGGAGACAGCATGATAGACCTCTCCATGATAGAATGGGCAGGCTTGGGCATAGCTATGCAGAATTCTGTCCCCGAAGTTCTCTCCGCGGCCGATTTTATCACGCTGAGCGCAGATGACAACGGCGTAGCTTATTTCATAGATAAGCTTCTCAGCGGAAGTATTTTGTGAACATATTTTTTAATTAATTTATTTTATTTCTATACTATAAAGGCGGCGCACGTATATTTTTTAAACTGCCGCCTATTTCAATAAGGGGCGCCGCCCCGTCATTCAACAAGTGAACGAAGGACGAAGCCTCTTAGGGCTTCAGCGGCAGATTGCATTGCCGCTTTATTTTTCAAGCAATTTACTCAGCTGTTCTACGTAAATAATCCTTTTGAAATATCTGTGATTATCCCTATGAAAATCCACAATATCTCAAAAGTGCAGCTCGCTTTTTATGGTAAATTGCACTGCGATGTGCTACAATATAATATGTAGACTGCTATTAACTCGGTCTGCAAATCAGAGGAAAGAATTTACAGGAGATATACTATGAAACGCGGCATTAAAGTTCAGACAATGGTAGACGAGCTGGGTTTAACCGTACTCCACATGAGCGAAAAAGAGACCATGCAGATAGAATCCAGCGACCTAAACCGACCCGGTTTGCAGCTTTCCGGCTATTATGAATACTTCACAGCCGGCTGCGTTCAGCTTCTCGGCATGGCGGAGATGACTTATCTTTACAACCTGCCCGAGAATATCCGCAGAGAAAGGCTTGCGATGTACTTCAACCTGCCTATACCTGTCGTGCTGATAGCCAGAAACCTCACCCCGCCGGATGATTTTATCGAAGCTGCAAAAAAAGTAGACGTTCCCGTGCTGATGTGCGGTCTTACGGCAACTAAACTCACTCATATAACGAGTACCTTCTTAGATAAGCAGCTCGCACCTTGCATAGCCCGCCACGGCGGTCTGCTGGATATTTACGGCGTTGGCATTTTTATAACAGGCGAATCAGGCGTCGGCAAAAGTGAAACAGCCCTTGAGCTGATAAAACGCGGACATCGTCTTGTTGCTGACGACGTAGTTGAAATACGAAAGACGTCAGACACGACTCTGATCGGTTCTGCTCCGGACGTTATCCGTCATCTTATGGAGGTCAGAGGTCTGGGTCTGGTGGACGTTTCTGTACTGTACGGCATGGGCGCCGTTATGCTGGAAAAAACAATAAGCCTGTGCATACATCTTGAAATGGGAGATGTAAAAGACCTTGACAGACTCGGACTTACGCAGGAATATATAACCTTGCTGGGCATTAAAGTACCCAAAACTACAATTCCCGTTCGACCCGGACGCAACGTCGCTATTATCATGGAAGTCGCCGCTATGAACTTCCGCCTTCGTTCTATGGGACAAAATGCGGCTAACACGCTGGATCATAAAATCATGGAACTTCTGGGATAACTCCCCCACACAGCTCGAGAATTTGTATCCAAATTGTAACAATTCACTTTATTTTCACATTATTCACTTTATTTTTTCATATATTTAAGCTATACTGTGGTTGTAATAAAGAGATGTTATTTTTCATCTCAGTTACAATTAATAAGCTATTTCTTCCTTAACTTCCTTTCAGATTGGGCGTTCCTGTTGTGGCTACCGGGAACGCTCGTTCCTATTTACGGGATTTTTGTAATTTTTAATACAAAAATGCAGGAGAACGGTCTCCTGCATTTTTTATCTGTAAATTCAATTTCGCTGTTCAAGATCCAAAAGCTGCTTTTTTACTTCTACGCCCGCTGCGAAGCCCGTAAGCGAACCATCAGCGCCTACGACTCTATGGCATGGTATCAATATCATAATCGGATTTTTATTGTTCGCTCCGCCTATAGCGCGCGACGACCTGGGACTCCCCATGCTTTCCGCTACCTGTTTATACGATCTCGTTTCGCCATAAGGTATCTTCACCAGCTCGGCCCATACACGCTTTTGAAAATCAGTACCTTCCGGTTTTATAGGCAGATCAAAACTCTTCCGCCATCCGCTGAAATATTCCATAAGCTGCTCGCGAGCTTTGAGCATAAGAGGCGTCTCTTCATCCAACATATCCATCGCCGCGCCGTATTTCTGCGGCTGCTTTTCCTGCTCCACGCACAGACGCGTTATATAGCCGTCCTCATCCTCTTCTATACGAACCCAACCTATCGGAAACCTATAGTAGTGTTTGCGTTTCATATGTTCTCTCCCTATTTGGCTTGTTTTGTATAATTTATTATATCACATTTTATTTTTTTCAACAATACGAG
Organism: uncultured Eubacteriales bacterium; assembly: GCA_900545085.1. Taxonomy (GTDB): domain Bacteria; phylum Bacillota; class Clostridia; order Christensenellales; family Christensenellaceae; genus Scybalosoma; species Scybalosoma faecavium. Next base: position 18,622 of record UQXU01000007.1, on the reverse strand, counting down.
TTTATTCGACAAATAAACATTATCCTAGTTTCACCCTCGTGTTATCCATTTATATAAATATTGTTTTTTTGTCAATATATCAAAAATACTATTGACACTCCCTGATATCTCATATATAATATAGGAGTTGTAAGACATAGCGTCTTATTGATATTCGCCGCGGGGTAGAGCAGTTGGTAGCTCGTCGGGCTCATAACCCGGAGGTCGTAGGTTCAAGTCCTTCCCCCGCAACCATTATTCGCCGCAGATTTTATCTGCGGTTTTTTTGTATTTTGCTTTAAATTCAAAAAAGGCATTCTCAGACAGAGACGCCTTTTTCTATTTCTCTAGATTTATCCATCTGCACGCATAGCCTCCAGAGGACTCATTTTCATCGCCTTTCGCGCAGGATATATACCCGAAAGCACTCCCACAAACACAGCAATTCCTATAGCTCCCAGAGCTACCCATGCCGGTATCTGTATCTTCATTCCTTCTGAAAAATACATCCCTAAAAAGCTGGTTTGCTCCGAGCCCGTGTTTATAACAAGAACTATAACATAGCTCACCGCAAGCCCGAGAGCCCCTCCCAGAAAACCTATAAGCGACGATTCCACTAAGAAAAGCTGACGGATTTTGCTTATCTTCATTCCAACCACTTTCATGATACCTATATCCCGCCGTCTTTCCAGTATGCTGGCATACATAGTGTTTGCAATTCCAATCGCCGATACGAACAGCGATATCAGTCCTATAGCAAAGAGCTGCCCCTGCTGCCTGTTCTGTTCCTGCTGCATTTCGGATATATATTCAGTCTCGCTGTATGTCTCATACCCCAGCTTCTTTATCTCATTCATAACAGCTTCCACATTCTTCATTTCGTCTACGCGAACAATCACCTGCTCATAGCTGTTTATTGAGATACCCTCATTCTGAGCCAATTCTTTATTATCCATAAGCATACGCTTTGCAACAGAAAGATCTATGTATATGTTGTACTCATTGTCTCCGGCTACGCCCGCCGCCGACGCTCTGTATATCCTGCCTTTAGGCAGCGTATCCTCTGCGTTCTCGTTCTCATCCTGCGGATAGCCGAACTGCACCTCAAACGATGCGTTCAGCCAGTCAATGTCAGGTGAATATAACCGGTATTGCTCATAATCTGAATAATTCGGCGGATTTGCAGGATCGACAAACTCCCTCGCCGATTCGCCGCCTATGACAAGCTCGGGCATCCCCCCGCCGGAAGCAAACATTCCGCCCTCCCGGAAGTCAAGCTTGAGCACATCAGCGCTCACTCCGTATATCTGCGTAGAAAGCTCGTACTTGCCTGTCGTTATAGTCGCGGGGAATCTTATCACCGGCGACGCCGCCTCCACGTGCTCCATCGCCGCAATAGACTTCACAGTGCTGTCCGTAATACCGCTGCGCTTTCCCGTGCCGCTGTAGCTTCCGTAATCATTTATCTCTATTTTTGTCAAACTAGAGTTATCCATAAGCATATCGCTGAACTGTTTATAATTCGAATACCCTATAGAGAGCATAAGCACGATACACGCCGTGCCTACTATCACGCCCAGCACAGTCATAAAAGTGCGCGGCTTTCTCCTGCTGAGGTTCAGAGCCGCCAGCTTAAATAAATCAGCCGTCCTCATCTTCTTCCGCCTTCTTGCGCAGCTTTTGTTTGCGCAAATACCACACTCCCAATCCCGCCGCTATGAGAACCGCGAGTATAATAACGCTTATCCACCACTGACTCTGCGTTTTCGGCTGTTCTTCTTCCTCATTCGTCTGAGCCAATGTATCTATAACAGGCGGATTTATGTTCGTCGTGAACTCGAACTCCTTTTCCGACGTATCTCCAAATTCATTTTCATATGTTATTTTGAGCTTTCCGCCGGTGGTTCCATATTTTTCGCCCGACGCCGTTTCGGAAGAATCCAGCGTCCCTACGAAAACATACATATCTCCGGATTTCGACGCTCCGCTCTCCAAATTGCCCAAAAACGCGCTTCCCTCCGGGATCAGCCCCGGAGCGTCCACCTCCGCGCGCACATTATAAACCGTACCTCGTCCCATGTTCATGGCATTCACCGCCAGAGAAATAGTATCTCCCGCGTTCACCTCGCTCGGTATTTCCGGCTCGTCAAATTCCAATCTTATGGGTTGAGTAATCTGCACTACAATAGATTCATCTGATGTATACGCCGTTCCTCCCGAGCCTTCATAGTCTACATGAAACGTTATCTTTTGCGGTTTAGGCTCTGCCGTCTGCTGAGCCATCATTTTAATATTAATCGAAACAGATGATTTCTTGCCTATATTCTTAAAATAAAAACTGTTCGTTTTATCCACAGGGATTATATCCGTGGTTTCTCCTTCTACCGTCACTTTGACGTTGCTCATTTTCTGTTTTTCATTTGTATTCTTTAACTTAACGGACAATTTAAATTCTTTTCCGGCTTCCACAGGAGACGGACTGACAGTATACCCCTCTATCATTATTTTCGGCTGCGATGTATCACTGCCCGAGCTCGAACCGCTTGACCCTCCGCTCGAGCTGCCGCTGTCATCCACAAAGCTTCCGCCTGAGCCGCCGTCATCATCAACATAGCCTCCGCCGGAACTGCCGCCGTTCGCGTCTGGGCTGCTCAATGCAGAGGCCGAGGGCGACTCCGCGTTTTTCAAAGTTACATAAAGTGTATACGACTCCTCAAATTGATCTCCGTCCTTTTTTGTTCCTCTGACGCTCAGCGTAACCGGATACCTTCCGTTAGATGCATCCTCTCTTATCGGCAGCCTCACATCCGCCAGATACGCTCTGACCGAATCCTTTCCCGCATTCACGCTGTGCTCCGCCAGCTTAATAGTTTTAACATGATTTTCAAATTCAAAGGGTGAATTTGACGGATCTCCCAATCCCAGATTGACGTAAATCTCGTCGTTTTCCAGCTCCTGAGATGTAACAAACGGTACTACAATTCTCGCCTCTTTTTTTGTCACTGCCGGAACATATCCGTCGCCATACGTTTTTTCCATACCGTCGTAAAGATTCACGTTGTCTATGTTCAGCACAGTATTAAAGCTTTTTGCTTTAATTGAGTCTGATACGCCGCTCTCCGCAGACGCCGCGGCTATGCCTGCGCCAAAAATCAACACAATAGCAAGCAGTAAGCTTATTCCCCTCTTCATCCCGTCATCCTCGTTTCCGTAATTTAAAATACTATCTAAGCAGCATTTTTTGTCATGTTAACTGCTCCGTATTTTTTTGCTCCTCGATTTTCACAATTTCTCCGTCTGAAATGTGAACCACTCTATCCGCGTACTTGGCTTTCTCCATATCGTGCGTTACCATCAATAAAGTAGCGCCCTCTCTGACCGCCTCGCGCAATATCTCCATAACCTGAGCGGACGTCGCGCTGTCCAAATTTCCGGTAGGTTCATCCGCGAAGAGTATCTCCGGCTTAGTTATCAGCGCTCTTGCTATAGACACGCGCTGCTGCTGTCCTCCGGAAAGCTCTCCGGGGTCGTGCGTCAGATGCCCCGACAGCCCCACCTTACTCAGCATTTCCCGCGCCTGCTTCTCTCTTTTATGCGGCGGTACGCCTTTGAGCATAAGAGGAAAAGCCGCATTCTCCAGAGTAGTTAAATTGTCCATCAAATTAAAGCTCTGAAAAATAAACCCTACGTTTTCCAGCCTGAAATTTACCAGTTCATCCTCACTGAGCTTGTGTACCGGTTTGCCTTTCACGAACACCTTGCCCGCCGTCGGCTTTTCCAGCCCTGCTATCAAATTCAGCAGTGTAGATTTACCGCTTCCCGATGTGCCGACAACAGCGACAAATTCTCCGCGGCGCACGTCCAGATTCACTCCCCCCAGAGCTTTAAATCTGATCTTTTTTGTTTTATATATTTTTACGAGATTTCTTACGCTGATTATCGCTTCCATGTTTCTGCACATCTTTCATCTTATCATCTTATTACAGTAAGAACGCCCGCTTCCATCTCGCAGACTGTATCGCACAGCTCGTCTATATCTCCCGCATTATGGCTGGCCAGCAAAATCGTCTTGCCCTTTTCACGCAGACCTTTTATCAAAACGCGCATGTCGCGCACGCCTTGTTTATCCAGTCCGTTAAAAGGCTCGTCCAATATCAGCAGAGACGGATCTTCCATTATGGCCTGCGCAATACCCAGCCTTTGTCTCATGCCCAGAGAGTACTTCGCCACGTGTTTTTTCATATCCGGGTCTAATCCTACCTGTTTTATAGTTTGTCTTATCTCCTTATCCCCTATCTTTCGCCTGAGCGATGCGAGAAGCTGTAAGTTTTTAAATCCGGTCAGAGCGGGCAGAAAACCCGGCGTCTCTATTATTATCCCCATGTCCTCGGGAAAGTCCATATCCTTGCCAACCTGTTCATAATCTACAAAAATACTGCCCCTAGTCGGAAGTAAAAATCCGCATATACATTTGAAAAGCACCGTTTTCCCCGAGCCGTTGTTTCCAACTATTCCGTGTATCTTCCCTGCTTCAAAATCATGCGTAACGTCCTTGAGAACATTCTCCTCCCCGAAGTCCTTGTATACATGCTGAACGCTTATAGCTATATCCTTCATAGATTATTCCTTTCAAAGCTCATGCGCTGCTTCCTGTAAAGTTAAAATTATATTTTCTCATACCTCTCAGAGCAGTATAAAGCACTGCGACTATCACGGCGCCGAATATGACATACGTCTGCCATAATCTCGGAAGAAGGTCATAACCGAAGTTGTGCATATGATAAGTCGCCTGATTCAGCGGAGACAGCCATCCCACCGCGACGTTAGCCTTGTACATTAATTGATCAGGCAGGTTAAAAATCTGCTTGAATATCTGAGGATTGAGCAGCAAGCCATATAAGCTGAAAATAAACACGCTGACAACACCCCAAAACTGTCCTTTGCGAATGTTCACGGCGAGCATCACCGAAACCATCAGCAGAGTATACAAAAGCATAAGTATGAATATCGTACCCGTACATGCATACGGCGTCGTCATCTCCATCGTCTTTACGAACGCCGGCAGAGCGATAGCGTTTCCCGCTCCCGAATACCCCAGCATGGCCGCAGTCTCGCTCCACATATCTCCCGCGAAGGAATTATGAGCGCACAACAGAGACGTCGCCAAAAGTATAAACGACATGTATATCGCCGTCGACAGGCATATATATATTATCTGACCCCAGAGCCACGTCGAGCGCCGCGTCCGCATCAGATAGAACGGAGTCCCGTCGCAGATAAACGGCATGTCCGCGAACAGCAGCACCAACAGCAGAGAAGAAATCAGTATGTTGTTCGCATCGCCGAACGTCCATACAAACGCCTCGAGCACCTGCATTATCGTTCCCTGTTCTTTAGAAAACTGGACTGCTTTATTAGAAAGCAGAAAGCAAAGTATAAACGCCAGCGCAAATGTTACCACTATACGCGGATTCTTCTTCCACTGTCTGAAATTATACGCAGCTACAGTCCATGCCTGCCTGATACTAGACATCGCGCAGCCTCCTTTGTATGAAAAGAGCATACAGCGCCGACAAAATCACTATCAGCTCTAACACGAGCAAGACAGCTCCCCATATCCCTGCGTTCCAAAGCTCCGACGGGTTGAGCCACTCTCTCGGATTCAATACATAAACATCAGGAAAATACCTATCAGAAAGTATTACCAACACATAATAAAATATAAACGGCGATGCATACGCCATGTACTTGCTCATCGTCGCCGTCGCCAGCAAAGCTCCGACCAGCGACCACAGCGCGCCCGAGAGGAAAAACAGAAACGCTCGCCCCAGCAAATCTACAAATGTAACCTGAGCAGACACGTCAATTTCTTCAACCGACTGCATCAGCGCCGCCGTATCCGTCTCCTGCACGACCACCTCCATCGGCGTAAACACAATCGAAAACAACACGCAGATCAGAGCAACTCCGACGAGCAGCGTCATTCCGCCCGATACCGCCGTAGCGGTCACACGTGAAGCTGTATAGTCTCTGCGTCCTGCTCTGCAGAGATAACCACGCAGATATTTGCTCTTGTAATCGTCTACAAACGCAGTAGTAAAAGGCAGCGCGCAGAGTATAGGCAGGACAAGCAGCATCACTTCCGACTTCAGCGACGTTATCGTAAGCTGGATAGAGTACCCCGGAGGCAATCCGCCCTCCATCTGCCCTTGAAAGACAGCGATTATCTCTTCCAACACTCCGAAAAACGCCGCCGCTGCCATCCCTGCAGCTCCCACGACGAAGCCCCACGACGTGAGAGCGCGCCTCATATCCGTTCTCAAGCAATACATATACCACTCATATTCCTTCAATTTCCTTTCAGTCGGGGCTTGATTTAAGAGTAACAGATGCTTATATGCATGTCAATATATTTTAGCCGCATGTAGTCTTATAGTTACAAGATTTTTACATGTTTTGATTTTATCTTAACACCTTTACCTATACGGCGTTTACTTTTGACTAAATAACTTAATGCATATTCTCTCTGTCTATTACAGTTCCGTCAACCGCATTGACACAAACGAAGCACGTCACGGCGTCCGACTCCACAGCATTCCCGCTTGCATAGCTCTCATGTCCGCAGAAGCACCATGTCGGGATTAACTTGTAATCTTCGCCGTTCTGCATCAGAACTTTAGTCAGACCAAGTTCAACCCGAGTTATGACGATCTCTCGTTCTTCTTCGGCGTCCAGCGCGCCCAGTGTATATTTCATCTGCTTTTCAAACACTGATTTCGCTTCCTCGAACGACATTACATTTGCGTTGTCGTTTTCCACTTCGGCATTTGAGATGTTGTACCAGCTCGCGCTTGTTATATCTCCGCGTATAGTCTGCACGATAAGGCTCTCTTTTCCCCATAGCGCGTTATACATACTCGCATTCGCATCGGCCTCAGCGCCGGCAATTTCCTGATCGTATTTCGTGTATGTCTCAGAATAGCCGTTAATATCTCTCGTATAGTAGAACGCAAACATTCCGTCGCCTTTATCCACCGCTTGTAATTTCATATAATCTGCACCTATCGTTTTGACAAAATCATCTACTGTTTTTCTCACTGCTGTAAATTCAGCATCATTTGCCAGAGAATCCGGATGCAGACACTCCGCGGTTCTTTCTATATATTCACCCATATCGTCAAACTGAATATATAGATCCGTCCCATGATACGGGCCCTTCCAGTTGACAAAATCTAACTGTACATAATTGTCGTCTTTCACAGCGGTTATATTTAGCTGGTCTGAGGCTTCCGCAGAATCCTGTCTCAACACATAATCCGTCTCCTCCAAAGATGAAATGTCATCTGCCAGCAAATAATCCCTCTCAGCCTCTGAGACCAAAGTTCTAAGCTGATCAACCGCATTGTTTACCGTACTACCCCCTCTTCCGTCTCCATATGTCGGAAAATTCAATAGACCGCTGCCTTCGCTTTGATACGGCTCCAGGCTCTGCCCGTTTTCAGCTTTGGATAAAAGCTCCTTGTAGAACATCAGCTTTTTTTCAATCTGCTGTTTTATGAGCTGCGCTCTGTAGACTTTGTAACCCGGCAGCAGCTTTTCCGTGAATATCCTGCATTCTTCCGAAGTAAAAGCATTGTTTTCCAGTTTAGCTACGGGCACTGTCTTTCCGCTTTTTATTCCGGATACAACCGCGTTCGCCGACAGCTTAACGCCATTGCCGTACTCCTCTTCATATTGCCAGCTCGTTTCTACTCCGCCGCCGCTCACTCCCGTTTCCGCAGTTTCTAAAAGACGGCTCTCCAGATCTTTGTTTTTCGCTTCAATCGCCGCCGTCTCAGGCGTAGCCTGGCAGGCAGCAAACAGAAGCACCGCCGCAGCAGCCATGGAAATAACTATTCTTTTCATTTGTTTCTCCATTGTTTGATCTGCCGACTTCAATAGCCTAATACACGGCTAATTACACTGCCGTCTACAGCATTTATCGTTAAATAACTGTGAGCGTATACACGGCCTTCTTCGGATCTGTCGCCTTCTATGTTGCTGTCAAACTTCTTCCCTTCGCCCGGCCGATATACCTCTGTTACACTCCCAAAGAAATCCCACGCCGGCACGAGCAAGTATTCATCATTTGAATTTTCTCTCCGGACTTTCGCATAGCCGAGCGTTATTCTATCTATATTCAACTCGTATCCTTCCAGGTATTCATTGTCGCTGAATCTGTCGGTACGCTGAATATTTGATTCAAAGGATGTTACGGCGTCTTCAAAGCTCATTAGTTCAACATTCCCGCCCAGTTCCTCTTTAATCTCCATAGGATAAAGATGATCGTATCTAATAACGCCATTTTCATCTATGCAGATCTTTATGCGCTCGTCCTCCCATGCTTCGGCGTAGTTCTCGCTCTCTCTCTCGGATGGCTTCCATTCTGTGTGCGTTAGCTTCATTCCATTCACTGACGGCACATAGTAGAGGCAATAATGCGAGTCCAAATCTTCGACTTCCGTTAGATTTAGCTGATAATAATCGCTGTCGTCCATCTCAGCATGATTGACCATAACCGACAGCTCCATGTTTTCTACACCTAATTCATTCAGCAGGGCTTCGGCCGCGGCCTTTGCTTCTTCCGGCGTCATGCTCTTTCCGTTCGCCTGAGTCTGCTCCGCTACGATCGTATGCGTTCTCCCCGAATCCAATCCTATCCAAAGTCCGTTTTCTTTACCGGCTGCGTAATTAATCAGGTCTGCATCGTCCGCTTGCGGTTTATCGAGATTCCATTCTAAATACAGTTCATCTCCTACAGTTCCATCCCATTCTTTATAGTCATAGTCATCCGGCAGGCTTTCCATCTGAGTATATCTTGCTTTGAACTCCTCAGTGTACTCCCCTATACATTGTGAATATTCTTCGGGGTTTGCTTCCTCCATGCCTTTGAGATATTTCTTGTCCTCGTTTATCGAGCGCTCTATGTCCTTTTTCGTAAGCACATCGTCCGGTTTTGCATAGAACACGCTATTTCCCTCAGAGAGTATTCTCACCGCATTGGACACTTCATTATCGTCAAAGTTGGACGGCACGACAACCTTCACAGCGACGGAATCTGCCGCAGGCACTTCCACCTTTGCGTCATAATTTATCTTTAGATAACGATCTCCGTATTGCGAATACGCACTGCCTTCGAACTGCTCTTGATAATTCTCCGGCGCTTCGGGAGTGCCGGACCCGCTGTTTTGAGACGCTTTCTCTTCGAGAGTCTGTCCGTCTTTTCCGATTACAGCCGCCGTCTCAGGCGTGGTCTGGCAGGCAGCAAGCAGAAGCATAGCCGCGGCAGCCATGGAAATAACTATTCTTTTCATTTGTTCCTCCATATTAATTATAAATATACTTCTGATATGGCATCATAATATTGTCAAACGTAATTTGATATATGAACAAGTGTTTCTGTCTTAATTATTTCCATTCTCTGCACTCCTCGATATTTTAACATATATCGCAGATAAGGCTTGCCAAAGCACGGGCAATGCGCTGTAACAGCGCCGGCCTTCGCGCAGTGCCCATCGCTTATGCGGCTATTCCTGCGTCAAACATGCGTTTTTGTATTCTTCAATACCCCAGCGACCTGTTTATAATGCTCCCGTCCAGAGCATTTACAGTTAAAAAGCTAAAATTATCAACATTTTGCTGCCCACCGCTATTCTCATCCGTTTGTTTGCCATAACAATCCCATACCGGCACTAAGTAAAACTCATTTTCTGAGTTTACCTTTTTTATTCTCATCATGCTCAATTCTATTTTATCAATCAATAAATTCTGTGGTGTTTCCATAGTTTGATTGATATAACCCGTAAGCTGCTTCTCAATAATTTCTGCAATTTTATCGAAAGCCAATGGTTCGACATTATCGTTTACTGTTTCTTTTACTGTACTGGGGTATTGCCATTGCATCGCAATTATGCCGTCGTCAGAAACTATAACGTCCAAGCTCTCGTAATATATTGGATTCGAGACGCCGTCAACGTCAATCTGATGATCTTCATATCCGATTTCTACTCCCGATACCACACGTGTAAAGCAGCATTTCCATCCGTCTTCGTATCCGCTGACGCTGCACCCGGACTTATACACCTTACCCAGCACAAAAGAATCGTCTATCTCTTTTACAAAGTCGCACGAGAGCTTTTCCGCCTCCTCTTGTGCAAGCTTCACTGCGAATTCTTCCTGATTGTCCTCCGAATAGTTATCGTAAACGACCGGATATGCCATTTCATAGCTTTGAGGATCAATTCTGCCTATCTCAAGAGCATATCCGCCCCTGCTCGTATGAATCAAATAATCTTTGCCGTTTAGTTTTGCCGTCGCCGATATGCATTCTTCTTCATAATTAACATTGTCATGCTCTTTATATATTAACTGCGTTTCTGTAAGCGGCTTCTCTTCATATGTTGCTATTAATTCTTTATATCTTTCTAAGTCCTCTTCTATTTTATGCAAATCCTCCTCCAATGTCTTTTTTGTAACCGTCTCCTCTTTTGCTTCGCCTGTCTGAGCGTCAACTGAGTCTATAGTATAATCTTCATCATGTTCTTCTATTGCCTTTTTTGTCAGGACTATTTCATCTTCTATCTCAGATATTCTTTGCTCATAATACTCTTTAGTCGGACCTGAAACCTCATAATATTTAGTATCCTCCCCAAAGAATTGCTGCGCCGTCTTTTTGACGGCTTCTTCTGAAATTTTATCTACTGTAACGCTCACCACAGGCAGTTTTTCAACAGCAGGAACAACAACTTCCGCATCAAGCAAAAGTTTATTTCCCCTTTCCCCTGTCACAGACTTTTCTATTTTCTCACCGGAATTTAGATATTCGGATATAGCCGAACTTCCTGAATACGTCTTTTCAAAAGCCGCCTCGGTATTGCCTTTATTCTGAACTGCAAGCTCTTCCGGCGTTGCATGGCATCCTAATGCGCTGCACATCATTGCTGTAAGTAAAATGTAAACAATAAGCCTTCTCTTCATATTAGTCCTTTCAGTTGCAATAGAGAATCTCCAAAACTAAGCTCCGGAGATTCTTTATTGCATTTTTTTAATTTGTTGTGAGCAGCGCTTCAGTAAGTTGGTTTGTAGTTATCCCCGGTTCTACATAGCTGCCGTCCACGGCGTTCAGGTATATTCTCTTGACGTCCGATTCTTCCGCGCCGTTCTCAGTTTTAATCGTATATTTCACCATCCACAGCGGAATATAGCGCCCTTTTTCGCGTTCATTCTCCATAGCAAGGTTATCAGTACAGAGCTCGAAGTTCTTTATATTGATTTCGTATGCCTGAGACGAATATATATATCCCAACTGTTTTACCGCGTTTTCTTTAATCAAGTCAAAGGCAGCAAGCTCAACCTTTTCCGTCGACGCCCCTTCTGCACTGCTCGCCCCTTGGCACCCGCAATACACGATTCCCTCTTTGTCTATAACCGCCTGGAAGAATTCCTCCTCCCACGGAGCTGCCTGCGACGGCGCGTTGGAAGGATCTATGCCAAATGAGGAGTAGTTATATTGCTTCTGCAAAGAATTGACCTTTCTCGTGAATGTGAATGACCAGCCTGTAGTTTTGCTTCCCGAGCCTGTGATAGTATCGCACAGTTCTGCGCTATACAATTCCAGCTCAGAGTTTATCTTTCCGAGCGCTGTCACAGCTTGTTTATACGCCTCCTCCTGAGATATTCCGGGCGTATCCCCAAGCGTAAGCCAGACAGCCTCTTCCTCGTCCAAAGCTATGCTATGCAGACGAAAGTCTTCCGAAATGTCTCTTTCAAAATCTATGTAATTGCCGTTTTTATTGAAAGAACACTTGCCTAAAGAGCCGTCCTTGTTTTCGATATATACGTCTACAGCCTCTCCATCCTGGTATTTGCTTGTATCCAGCTCATTCTTCTCCGCCTGCTCAGGCGCGGAGCTGTATTTATTTTGCAAATACTCATTGTATACTTCATTTTTCTCTCCTTTTAGCTTGTTGTCGCTGATTTGATTCAGCCAATATGACTTAGACGGTTTATAATCCGTATACAGAGTCTCATATCCGCCCGTCATTTCGTTTACAAACGATTGCACCGCCTCCTCGGAGTATACTTTCTTAGTTACTTCTTGAGATGCAAAATCGTCTGCCTCCGGCAATGATATATCCGCGTTTATCAGGATTTTTAAATTGCCCGATTCCACCGCTTCATTCACTCTTTCCGGCAAAGCCTCCCGGCTGAACGCTCCCTGAGCATCCTTGTTTTTTAGAATAGCCGCTTCATCCGGCGTCGCCTGGCACGAAGATAAAAGAAACGTCAACAACGCGATTGACGATATAAATATCGTCCTCTTCTTATTCTTATTTTTCATTGTTTAATCTTCCTTATTTAATCCTTTTTAAATATTTAAAGTGGGAGCGCAAAAAGCGCTTCCACCATTTTTCAGACTGATACAGAGCCTGTAAACGACAAATACGACGAAGAACTACTGCTCGCTATGCTATTCTTTACTCTCACAGTAGCAGGCTTTGATGTATAATTTGCATAGTTATAACCTCCTACCACCGTTATACTTACCAGGTCTGTGCACGTACCGCCTGTGCTATGATTATAAGCTCTAAGCTTCCATCCAGACTGTCCATTTCTGTTAACAGAAGAGACATATTGCGAAACGTTATTGCTCCTGCTTCTAGAGCCTGTCATAATTGTCTGCGAAGCACCTCCGTATATACGCTTATTCGTATAGTTCGTTGACGTCGCAAGTGCCGTACTGCTCACACCCATTACCATCATCGCTGCAAAAGCGCAAGCAATGACCTTTTTCAACCTATTTTTCATTTTTTCCTCCGTAATTCACGATGTCTTAACATATATCGCACCGAGAGAGGGCTTGCCAAAGCCCGGACAATGCGCTATAATAGCGCTAGCCTTTACTCAGCGCCTATCGCTTATGCGATAGTTCCGGTTTTCAAGCGAATGTTTTGTAAAGGCTTTTTTGCACCCCTTTTACACCTCCTTTTTAATTAACAGCCTTATCTCAAAGCGGCGCTCCGCCGCTTATTTCTTGCTTTATTGGTATTGCAGATTATGCTCCGATTATATATCTATATTCAGTTTTATTTATCAAATTCAGTTTAACACACATTTCCATAGTAGTCAATAGTTTTTTCTAATAAATAATTTTTTCTCAATATAGTATTGTTTTCGGTATGTAACGCCATATGAGTATGTTTATCGCAAAATATTTTCTTTCCTATATTTTATTTTTCTTTACTATTATTTTCAAAATTATTTTAGCATAGCATTGATTATATAGTCAAATATTATTTTGTATATAAGCAATCACTCCGACTTATCTCCGCAATCGAATATATAGGCAACAGCAGCTTCACTCCGTCGTTCATCCACGACGTTGGCGATAAAAGCTCGAAATGAACCCGCCGCCTATAGCATCTGTTCACGGTTCAATAAGGGGCACCGCCCCGTCATTCAACAAGTGAACGAGAGGCGAAGCCTCTCATAGCTTCAGCGGCGGATTGCACCGCCGCTGAAGACTTAGATGGAACCCGCCGCTTATGGTAGCGGGTTTCATCTGTTCACGGTTATAAAATACTGCCATCTGTAGCATTTATACCCAAAATCGGTTCATTCGCACTGTCGTACACTACCCACGCGGGCACAAGACGATATTCATTGTTGACGTTTTTTACATTCGCCGCAGCATACCCCAGCTCTATTGCTTTGATATCCAGCTCCAAAATATCCTCTCCGTCTTCTTCTTTGAAAGAATAGCGCGACTTTAACGCGCTTATTATTGCGTTCTTTGTATCCGCTTCATTCATCAATGCAACATTTTCTGTCTCTGTAGATACTATTTGACTCGGGCAGAACCACAGCATTCCCGTGACTCCGGATTCGTCTACTATGACCGTAATTTTGTCATTTTTACTGAGTTGGATATATTCTTCTCCGTCATCCAGAGTTCCCGTCCCGCTTATTATCCTATCATCCTCATATGTGACCTTTCTGTTCACTCCATTGTATTGTCTGGTAAATATAACTCCATAAGCACAATATTTGTAACTTTCATCCTCCTGCAAATCTCCGTATTTGCAGACGCTGCCCTCCAGAGTGTAGTCTGAGATTTTTAATTTTTGCAAGAATTCCACCGCTTTGGTAATCGCCTCGTCTTCGGCAAAGGAAGGCTCTCCTTCTATCTTGTCCGTTGAATACAGCCGATCGTGCATCGAACAATATCTCTCGTTCGACATTGCAATGCCTGTGTCTGCATAAAAAATACTCGTTTCGCTGGTTCCCGTCTCGTTATTCTGAACCCAGATATATGCTTCCGCGCCTTTTCCCGTGTTTACGCTCGCCCTGAGATACGTATTTCCCGACTCATCTTTCACCAATTCTTTAGTTACACTTTCATATTCCGTGACGTCCGGCACGTCTTGCATGTCTTTTTGAATATTCTCTATGTGTCTTTCTATGTCCTGAATTTCTTCATCAGAGGCGTTATTCGCTTTTGCTTCTGCCAAAGCTTCTTTCGCATCCACCAGCATGTCCATAAAATCCTCCTTGCTGAATTTTCTATCCATGGACATAAGCTCAGAATCTCCGAACAAAGCGTCTGCAATAGTATCCACTTGCTCCTGCGTATAGTCCACCGTGCTCGCTCTGTAAACCGGCCATTCTCGAGCTTCGGGAATCCTCACCTCTGCGTTTATATTTACCTTCAGTTTTCCGCCATAGCTTTCCATACTTTCGTTCCAAGCCTCGCCGAATGCTTCTAAAACAGCATTGTTGGCGTCGGCGTCCTCCGCTTGCGTATACTGCTCTTCCTGCGCGCCGTGTACCGCCTTCGTCTGCGGCGTAGCCTGACAAGCCGCAAGCAAGACTATGATTGTCATTCCGCTCATTAAGCATTTCCAAACAGACATTAATATACCTCCTCAATTTAAATATTGCGGAGCTGTACAGCTCCGCAATAAACGCATTATTAGTTCAGTGTGTAAGAGCCTTTTGCACATCATATAACGTATAACTAAAACAGTGTTAATATCCTACAGAGCGATCTATCACGCTCCCGTCCAGAGCATTCACAGTCATATAGCTGGTGTCCGGTCTATCATCCCCGCCCGCAGTATCTTCTCCGTTTTTAAATTCAATATCTCCAAAAAAGTCCCAAACGGGTATATAGATTAATTCTCCTCTGTCTTTATTAATCAATCGAGCATATCCAATCTCAATCCGATTTATATTCAACACGATAGACTCTGCCTTGTCCGCGCTGTCTTTATCATAATAGCTGCTATATTCTATAAGAACCTGCTTTTTGAATGACTCATATGCCTTTTCAAACGAAATCGGATTGTAAAAGCTGCCGTATGCAATTTCTATATTGCTCTTGTTTATATAATCCATTTGTATTATCCCGGTGTTGTCGTCTACCAGCACTGTCAATCTTTCGTAATCAGGCAAAGCGGCATAAATATCTTCATCCTCAATCGCTATGCCGGTAACTTCATACGTCTCTCGCTGCTCCCCTATCTTCTTTGTATAATGAAGCGCGTAAGCGTGATAATCATCCTTTAACACTGCCGATTCCATGCTTTCTGTCAAATAGGCAATTTTCACAGATGAAAGCGTCATATCATTTATGCCCATTTTCCCCAGTGCATCTTCAGCAATTTGTATCGCTGTCTCTGCATCAATCTTCAAATCGTCATATTTTGCCTCATCTTGTATCTCTGCATCTTGACAATATGTATGACCATTTGTATTTCTAAACCTCAGTTCGGACGCAGCGTTTTCTGCATCGGCTTGTGTAATTGTAATTTCCGCTCTTACATCATTCCCCATATCTGCTTCGGCAGTAAAAAACTTGCCGTCATCTTCATCAAATTTTATTTCTATAGGCTGCTTATCCAAAGATTCCGGAGCTGACTCTGCTTGTTTTTGCAATTCCTGAATTTCATCGTTGAGAATTTCAATTCTCTCGCTCATTACCTGTTTAAAATACTCCATGTCGTCAGGAACCGCATATCCCATGTCAGCGCCATAATTTCCGTTGTTAATGTTTTGTTGACATTCGAATATTCTTTTTTTCTTTGCCAATATCATATTTTCAATTTCTTTTTTAGAATACTCGTCCGCCGGTTTCAGTGCATCCGCTCCGTCAAACAACACGTCCACCGCTTTTTGCAAATCTATTTCTGAATATGACGCAAAACTCACCTTAGCAGCCGGGAAAGGTTTTTGCAAGTTTGCGTTTACCTGCGCATTTACATTGACATTCACATAGCCGTTCTCGCTTGAAAAACTGTCTTTAAAACTTTCGGGCGAGCTTAAAGTTTCCGCTTCTGCAAAAGTGTATGAACTATAATCCGTCTTTTGAGCTACAGCCGCCTCATCCGGCGTCGCTTTGCAAGCAGCGAGAAAAATCATCATCAGCGTCAGCGCAATTATTATTTTTCTATTCATTTTTACATCCTTTTGTATTTTTCATTTAAAAGCAATGCGATGCACGAGCCGTCTGCGTATGTACAGATATTATCTTTAATAAAATATTACAATTATATATCTATATTTAGATTTATTTATAAAACTCAACTCGACATGTATTTCCATAACAGTCAAAAATTTTTCAATAAATATCTTTTTCTCAATATTAATATTATTTTCGGTATGCAGCGCTATATAGGCGCGTTTATCGCAAAATATTTTCTTTCCTATATTTTATTTTTCTTTCCTATTGTTTTCAAAATCATTTTAGCATAGTATTGTATATATAGTCAAATATTGTTTTGTGTACATACTTATGTTTTACGATATTTCTCGCTTATCAGTCTTTCGATTACATCCTCGGCCGCATAAGCTCAAATAAAAAAAGAGCTTATACATTTGAAGTACAAGCCCATATTTTTTATCGCGCTTCAGCCCAGCGCCAGAGTCGGAGGGGTGTATACGCGCGTTTTCATTTCAGCATCCATCATATAAAGCGACATACCGTCTCCAAACAGCTTCATGCGTTTTATTAGATCTGTCGCCGTCGCTTCTTCTTCAGCCTGCTCGGATACAAACCAATCCAAAAACTGCGTTGTTCTAAAATCCTGCTCCTGCTCCGCCGCGGCGTAAATCTCATTTATCTTTTGTGTCACGAATTTCTCATGCTGCAGCGTGAGAAGCAGCGGCGACGAGAAAGACGTGAATTCTCCGCTCGGCTCATCAATTGATTTCAGTGAAATCTCCATTTCATTCTGCTGCATATAATCTATAAACAGCAGAGCATGGTCTCTCTCCTCCTGCGCCTGTATTCTAAACCAGCTCGCAAATCCGTCCAAACCCTCATCGGCATAGTAAATTGACATTTTAAGATACAGATATGCGGAATAAAACTCTCTGCATATCTGCGCATTGAGCAATATCGGCACCCTCCCCTGCATAAACCAATCACCTCACATATATGTTTTAGCAATAATATATGCAGTTTAGTCTATTTTTATTCTATTTTTTAAAATAACTTACGCCGTCTGCGTTTACTCTTGCATAAATGCGGCTTATGCTCTCAGGTTTATTTTGAGACAACTCAAAAGCGTTTTTAAAAACATTTTCACCCTCACGAAGCTTTTCTTCATCAGGCGCATACAGCTCGGCAATAGTCTCGCCGCTTTCCACCCTGTCTCCAAAGCTTTTTTTAAGTATAATTCCGGCGGAATAATCCAATCGGTCTTCTTTTGACAATCTGCCTGCGCCCAGTTTGACCGATGAATCTCCTATTACACGCGCATCCATCACTGCAATGTACCCGCCGTGCTCCGCTATCACATCCTTTCTGCATTTCGCCTTTGCGAACATGCCTGTTTCGTCCACATATCGAACGTCTCCGCCCTGCGCCGCGACAATACTGCGCAGCTTATCCAACGCCGCGCCTGATTCCAGCGTATGCCGAGCCAGAGCCGTACATTCAGCATAGGTACCCTTGCCCGCCATCTCCAGAATAGCTGCGGACAAGGCTATGCACACATTTTCCAAATCCTTTGCGCCTTCGCCTTTTAATACCTTTATGCTCTCCTGCACCTCCAGGGCATTGCCCACTGCATATCCTAACGGTACATTCATATCCGTGATAAGAGCCGCCGTCTGCCTGCCCGCCCGCGTTCCTATCCGCACCATTTCCTCAGCCAGCTCAAGCGCCTTTTCTTTCGTCTGCATAAACGCTCCGCGCCCGTATTTTACATCTAATAATATTATATCTGCGCCTGACGCAAGTTTCTTGCTCATTATGGACGAGGCTATCAGCGGAATGCTGTCCACTGTCGCAGTTACGTCTCGTAAAGCGTAAAGCTTTTTATCCGCAGGCGCAAGCTCCAGCGACTGACCCAGTATGCACGCGCCTACCTCATCCATGTTTTTCACGAACTGCTCATGAGAAAGCGCTGTGTTGAACCCCGGGATAGATTCCAGCTTATCTATAGTGCCTCCCGTATGACCCAGCCCCCGCCCGCTCATCTTAGGGACTTTCACTCCGCACGCCGCGACGATGGGCACTACCGCCAGAGTCGTCTTGTCTCCCACGCCGCCCGTGCTGTGCTTATCCGCTTTTTTACCCGGAATAAAGCTCAAATCCATA
>UQXU01000006.1 GCA_900545085.1 uncultured Eubacteriales bacterium | reverse complement strand
AGAGGCTTCGCCTCTCGTTCACTTGTTGAATGACGGGGCGGCGCCCCTTATTGAATCAAAGCAGGCAAAGTGCTTCGTCTGAAACAGGCGGAGCGCTTTTTGAGTTAATCCTGTTTTAAAAATAAGGACAAAATATCAGCTTAGACATACTATAATATTGAAACACGGCGGCGTGGGTAGTTGAACGAACACGTTTTTCGTGGTAAAATAGCAAAGATATGATAAGGTGGAAGATATGAGAATATATTTTGACAATGCAGCGACAACTCAGCCTTACGGCGAGCTGACAGAGATTTTTCAAAGACAACTGACAGACGACTGGTTTAATCCGAGCGCGATGTATCCGCCGGCAGTGAGAATGGAAGGTGAGCTGAACAAAGCGCGCCGCACATTAGGTGAGATAATAAACGCGCGGCCGGATGAAGTTTACTTCAACTCAGGCGGCTCCGAAGGAGCAAACACGGTCTGGCATACGGGATATCGCAGACAGGGAGGACGCAAGCTTCACTTCGTGACGTCGGCATATGAGCATTCCTGCGTTTACGAATGCGCTAAGCAGATAATGCAGAGCGGGCATGATGTGGACTTTATAAAACCGAGAAAGGATGGAAAGATACATCCTGAAGATGTGGCGGCTAAGGTGCGCGAGAATACTGTATTGGTCAGCATAATGCACGTAAATAACGAGACAGGCGCGATAAATGACGTTGAGGAAATAGCGCGCGCGTGCAAGAAGGTAAATCCAAAGCTTATGTTCCATTCTGACGGAGTGCAGGGATTTGCAAGATATGACATAAACTTTGATGGCTCAAAGATAGATTATTATACGACGAGTGCGCATAAGCTGCATGCGCTCAAAGGCACGGGCGCTCTATTCGCGAAAAAAGGAACACCGCTCAAGCCGTTTATACTGGGCGGCGGCCAGGAGAGCGGCATGCGCAGCGGAACAGAAAACACGCTGGGGATATTGGCTTTTGCGTACAGTGCGGGCAGATTTCATCGAAATAAAAACGCATACATGCGCAGAATGAGCGAAGTGCGAAATTATATCGCGCAGAGAATAGTGGAAATCGAAGGTGCAAAAGTCATAAGCCCCGAGGATGGCGCGGCGCATATACTTAACATATCTATGCGCGGACTGAGAGCCGAGGTGGTGGTTCACGCGCTGGAGCAGCACGATATATACATAGGAACAGGATCGGCGTGCTCATCCAAAAAAACGAAGGGGAGCCGAATACATGAGGCGCTTGGCCTTGATAAGCAGACGGGCGAAGGTGCAATCAGGCTCAGCTTCAACGAGAAGTCCAGCATAGCTGAAGCAGACGCCTTTCTCGTTCAGGTCAGAAATATACACGCGAAATTCGCAGGGTTTAGAAGAAGATAAGAATACAAATAATACAGGGGATAAAGATGCAGAACGTAATACTCGTAAGATACGGTGAGATACACCTCAAGGGTCTGAACAGACCTTATTTTGAAAGACTGCTCATGCAGGCGATGAAGAATGCAGTGAGACCTTTCGGCGCAAAGGTGACTAAAGGAGACGGCAGATATTATGTGCGCGATTTCGCAGACGCGGAAACTGAGAATGTGATAGCAGCGCTGCGCCGCGTTTTCGGGATACATTCGGTCAGCCCGGCGAAAGAGATGGAAAAGGACGTTGAGATAGTCTATGCGGCTGCTCTTGAGGAGCTCAAGAGGATAATGCAGGACAGAGATCTCACGGAAGCTACGTTTAAAATCGAAGCTAAGCGTTCGGATAAACGCTTTCCGATGAAATCTATGGAGATTGCGGCGGATTGCGGAGGGTATATACTCGACAGAGTACCCGGGCTGAGCGTAGATGTGAGAAATCCCGATATAAAAGTTTTTGTGGAAATGCGCGAGAGCGCGTATGTGTACTCCGAAAGCCTGCCCGGCCAGGGAGGAATGCCCATAGGCTCTAACGGCAGAGCGACGCTTCTGCTCTCGGGAGGGATAGACAGCCCTGTCGCCGGATATATGATAGCAAAGCGGGGAGTAACGCTGGATGCTGTGCATTATGAAAGTTTTCCTTATACGAGCGAGAGAGCAAGGGAAAAGGTAATAGAGCTTACTCGTCTGCTCACGCAGTATACAGGTCCGATAATGCTGCATATAGTGCATTTTACTGATATTCAGATGGCCATACATGAGCATTGTCCTGAGGAACAGTTGACGCTCATAATGCGCAGGTACATGATGCGCATAGCAGAGATGATAGCTCGCAAGGGAGAATCCGGCGCTCTGATAACAGGAGAGAGCTTGGGTCAGGTTGCGAGCCAGACGATGGAGAGCCTCAACGTCACGAACAGCGTAGTTACGCTGCCTGTTTTCCGTCCATTGATAGGCATGGATAAGACGGAAATAATAGAAAGGGCGGAACAGATAGGCACATATGAGACCAGCATACTGCCTTACGAGGATTGCTGTACTGTTTTTGTGCCTAAGCACCCGACCACACGTCCGAAGCTGGATAAGATAAGAAAGGGAGAAGAGGCTCTGCTCGGCATGGAAGAAGAGCTGATAAAAGGAGCTTTGGAAAAGACAGAGAGCATACTCGTGCGCAACGAATAGCAGAATTACACATAAAATCATGCCCTCGGCGCTGTTGTGCCGGAGGGCTGTTTTTATGCGTTTGCAAAGCGGTATTAGAATTGCTTTCTGAGTGTGTGCAGAGTGTATCCGCCGGAAAACAGGAACATGAGTATCCATCCTATCATTATAGAATAACATATTCCCGTGATTCCAAAAATGGGAACAAGCAAATATGAGAAAACGACGCGAGTCACGATTTGAGATATAGATACGATTACAGTCAGGTGTATTCGTCCTATTCCGCGATAGAAGGATTGCGTCAGCTCGCAGCTGGCGGCGAGGAGATATGAAAACGCCATAGTGCGCAGATACGTCGCTCCCGCGTCTATTATATCCTGCGAAGGCGAGAATATAGAAATGATCTGCGGGGCGAATAGAGTGAACATCAACGCGGAGAAAGTACACATGACCAGAGAGATAAGCTCTGCGCTGAAAACGCCGCGGCGTATGCGGTCAAAATGCTTTGCGCCGACGTTTTGAGCTAAAAATGTCACGAGAGCCGCGCTGACGCCCTGTATGAGGCAGAAGTGCAGCGCTTCTATTCTGATAGCCATGTTGTATCCGGAGACGATGTGAATCGGAAGGGCGTACAAAAAGCTCTGTGTTATCATTCTGCCCACGTTGACTACTGTCTGCTGCAATGCTCCAGCCCAGCTGAATTTGAGGATGCTGAAGCCGACTGCGCGTGAAAATTTAAAATCGCCGCGACGAAGAGCCATAAACGGCTGCCTCTTGTAAATAGCTCTAATACAAATCCATGCGGAAAAAGCCTGAGAGATAACCGTGGCGTAAGCTGTGCCTGCGAGTCCTGATTTAAAAACTATTACGAACAAGAGGTTGAGCGCTGTATTTAGGAAAAATGCGAGTATGAGCGATATGCACGGCGTGCGAGAATCCCCTACCGCGCGTAGCGCTGACGAAAACAGGTTGTAAAGAAAAGTAATTATAAGTCCGTAAATTATTACGGCGAGGTAGGACGCGGCTTTATCTGCGGCGGCAGCGTCAGCCCCCTGAAGCTCTAATATAGGACGTATGAAAACACTGCATAATATACATAGAACTAATGTGGCGGCGCAGCCTCCGATTAGCGCTGTGGAGAGAGTGTGCTTTAGCTTACTCCAATCTTTTGCGCCATAGGCCTGCGATATAATAACGCTGATGCCGATGCATGCGCCTATGATTAAAGCGTACATTACATCCATCAGCGGGGTGCCGATGCTTATCGCGGCCAGGTCCTCGTCTGTCAAAAGCTGACCGACAACAACGGCGTCGACTGTGTTGTACAGCTTCTGGAACAGATTTCCCAGCATAATGGGCAATGAAAAAAGTATAATGGAGCTTGTTATGCTTCCTGTTAACATTTTGTCATTTTTGTTATTTGCTGCCATGCTTCTTGCCTGTCCTATATTAAGTTTATTACAAGGCAGATTATAACACAAAAACAATAAAATAGCACAAAAAAGCCGCAAAATCTGCGGCAGGATATTTATGACTGAATTTATTTGAAAACTTAGGGCAAATGAGTTATTATAGAAATATAGAGATAATGGAGTTATTTCAGATTTTCAAATGCTTCATTGTCGACTATGTCATCCTCGAGAAATTCCACTATTTCGTTTAGAGTGGGCATAGCGGCGGCGGCGCCGGCCTTGGAGGCGCACAGCGCGGCAACGGCGCTGGCTATCTGCGTACTTTCCAGAATGTCATGTCCGTTGGTTATGGCATATGCCAGAGCGCCGCAGAAAGAATCTCCTACGCCCGTCTTATCCACCAGCGCGCGTATGCGGAATGTGGACATGAAACGGTATGTGAACGGATTTTCGTAAATAAGGCTGCCCAGCGAGCTCATGGTGAGTATGACTTTGCCGGCGCCCATGCTGCTGAGGACTTCTGCCGCGGCGAGTGCGCTGGCGTCGTCCGTGACTTTTACGCCTGTGATAGCGGAGGCCTCCGCCCTGTTGGGAGTTATGTAGTCTACTCCGCGCAGGATCTCCAGAGGAAACTCTCGATACGGCGCGGGATTGAGCATGACTTTTACGCCGTGTTTTACGGCGAGATTTACTGTAGTTATCAAGGATTCATCGTTAGTCTCCAGCTGGAGCAGAACCATATCTGAGGCGGCTATGACGTCCTCAGCGGCGAGAATATCGTCTTCTGTCAAGCGATAGCAGGCGCCTGGCGTCATGACGGAGGCGCTGGCGCCGTTTGAATCTACGACCATGACTGTCGCGCCTGTGGCGGAATCAGGATCTATATGCACATGAGAAGTATTTATGCCTTCTTTCTGCAAAAAATCGACGGCCATGCTGCCGAAGTTATCATCGCCGACTTTGGTAACGAGACATACATCAGAGCCGAGCCTGCGAGCGGCTACAGCCTGCCCAAGACCTTTGCCTCCGGGGGCAATGGTAAATGTTTCGCCCAAGATTGCTTCGCCTGCTTCGGGAATATCAGACGCTTTGGCGCGAAGTTCTATAGAAAAGCTTCCTACTACTGTTATCATAATTAAAATACTCCTGTTCAGTATGCCGGATTGCAGACCGATCGGGGGAACCGAAGTCTGACACAAAAATATTATGGCTACACACTTTAGATAATATAAAAATACTATTATTTTTATAAAATGTCAATGCTTTTTAAAAATGAGAATATGACAAGAGATAAAACTGTTTTTTTATACTCCACTTCGCACCACTCAAGCTGCTGATAAAAATACATATGTGTATCGACGCGGATTGTGTGAAAACTTGGCTTGTAAAATGTGAATAGGTAATAAAATTTTCGTCGAGAGGAGAGAAATGGGAGGAAATCTATTGTAAAACTAGCCCGCGTGTGTTAAAGTAGAGTAAAGTGGTTTAAAGAGGTGAAACGCCGCCTGAGGTGGCAGAGCCTGATGTTTTAGCGGAGGATGGGAAGACAGTGCTTATCGGTGAATACAGCCATAACCTCGACCCTAAGGGCAGAGTTTTTATGCCTGCGAAATTCAGGGAAGAGCTGGGCGAAAAGTTCATAGTTAGCCGCGGAATAGGCAAATGTCTTTTTGCATTCTCTCTCGAAGCATGGACTGAATATGCCACTAAGCTCAAAAACATACCCGTCACAGATACGTCGTCCCAAGCATTTTTGAGAATGCTGTTTGCCTCGGCGTGCGAATGCGAACCGGACAAGCAGGGCAGGATTCTGCTGCAGCAGCGTCTCAGAGATTATGCGGGCATGGAAAAGGAAGTTGCGATTATAGGCGTGATGAGCAGGGTTGAGCTTTGGGCGAAGGATGAATGGGAGAACTACAGCGCGGGCGTACAGGATGACTACGAAAAAACGCTCGCGAAGCTGGCGGAGCTTGGAATATGAGTGGACACACAAGTGTTTTATATCACGAATGTCTGGACGCGCTTAGACTGAAAAGCGGAGGCGTATATATAGACGGAACTCTCGGAGGAGGAGGTCACTCCGAAGGGATATTGAAAAGCGGCGCGCAGCTTATTGCATTCGACAAAGACGGCGATGCGATAGAACGCTGTAAAAAACGGCTCGCTGAATACGCGGGCAGCTTTACGCTGGTGCGCAGCGATTTTAAAGACGTAAAGCGTGTGCTTAAAGACATGGGAATAAGTCAGGTGGACGGCGCTATGCTCGACTTAGGAGTATCTTCCTTTCAATTGGACGAGCAGGAGCGCGGCTTTTCATATAATAAAGATGCGCCGCTGGACATGAGAATGGATAGGCGGAGCGAATTGAATGCACATAAAATAGTAAATACTTATTCGGAGCAGCAGCTGAAAAGAATAATATACGAATACGGCGAAGAGAAATTCGCGCCGAGGATAGCTCGCGGGATAATCGCCGCGCGGCCCATAGATACTACGGCTCAGCTCGCTGAGATAGTAAAAAACGCCATCCCTGCGGCGGCGAGGAGAACCGGCGGGCATCCTGCCAAGAGAACTTTTCAGGCGATTAGAATAGAAGTCAATGCGGAGCTGGAAGGCTTGAGCCGGGCGGTGAGCGATTTTATAGACGTGCTCGCGCCGGGAGGCAGACTGGCGGTGATTTCTTTTCATTCGCTGGAGGACAGGGCTGTGAAAAGAGCGATGCAGACGGCGGAAAACCCGTGTACATGCCCGAGCAGCTTTCCGCAATGTGTTTGCGGAAAAATTCCTTTGGGCAGGAGAGTGAACAGAAAGCCTATCCTGCCGGGAGAGCAGGAACAGAATGAAAACCCGAGGTCTCGGAGCGCTAAGCTGCGCGTTTTCGAGAAAACATCAGACGAAGCACAGCTTGAAAAATAGGCAAAGGAGGATAAAATGGCGAGAGGCGCAACGGCAAAAAAAATAGAAACGACCCCTATGGCCGAAAGAGACAGAGAAAGAGAAATAAACGAGATCGAATTCGGGGAATGGGATAGAGTCATACAGCCGCATCAGAGCAGAAAACGGCAGCAGCGCAGAGAAGCTCTCGCGAGAGTTGAAACGAATGCCTTGCCGTCCAAAACACACCCAGCGCATGCAGCAAAACGCAAAATTGCGTTTAAAAGCGTGGCGCTTATTGTGGTGTGCTTTATTATGCTTGTCCTCATGCTGTTCACATATGCGAAGACAGTCTCCGCCAATTTAGAAAAAAATGATATTCAATCTGAAATAACTGATTTGCAGGCGAAAATAGAGAGACTGCAGATGCAGGTTGATTCGGGCGCGGCGACTGAATCTATACAGGAGCGTGCGGCAGAGATGGGACTGGGATTTCCGAAAGAATCTCAAATCCAGTACATAAACACGGATCAATAAGAATATTAATCATAAAAAGCGGAAAATCAGAGAGGAATACAGCATAAAAAGCAAGAAGAATGGTGTTTAAGGAGATATAGCGATTGTCCGGGATGAATATGACAAACAAAAAAAGGCTGATGGCGCTGCTGCTTTTTGCAGCGTTTGCGTTTTTTGCGTGTATATGCAAGGTATTTGACCTGTCTGTTATCAGAGCGAGCGAATATCAAGATCAGGCGGAAAGTCAATGGACGCAGGAAATAGGAGTATCAGCACAGCGCGGAGGGATATACGACACGAACGGAAACCTTCTCGCGCAGAGCGCAACGGTCGAAAGCGTCCTTTTATTACCTAAGACAATCGAAAAAAGCAGCAAATCTACAGATGCAAGCAATCGGCATACAGCCGAAGAGATAGCCTCGCTTCTGGCTCCGATATTGGATATGGATTACGAGGATGTATTAGAAAAAGCGCAGGATACAAGCAAGACAGAGGTTTGGCTCAAGCGCCAAATCACAGACGAACAAGCGTCTGCAATACGCGAGCTCAATCTGCCGGGAGTGGATTTCTTTACTGATACGCAGCGCTATTACACCAACGGCGCATTCATGAGTCAGGTTTTGGGATACACGAATGCAGACGGGGACGGACAAGAGGGCTTGGAAAAAGCGTATGATAAATACCTGTCGGGATATGACGGAGTTAAACTTTCGCTCGTGGACGCAAGCGGGCGAGAGCTGGCCGACGGGGAGGAAATGTATATTGAACCGGAGGACGGATTGAATCTTAATCTGACTTTGGATATGAATATACAGAGCTTTGCAGAAACGGCGGCTAAGGAAGCGTATGAAGTAAACAAGGCGCAAAAAGTAGTTGCTATAGTCATGGATCCCAACGACGGAAGTGTGTTGGGGATGGTGAACTATCCCGAAGCGGATCTGAACAATTTGGACAGGAGCAATTCTGTAGAGCTGGCAGCCATATCTAAGAATACAGCCATAGTGGATGCTTACGAGCCCGGATCTACATTTAAGATAATAACTACGGCTGCGGCGCTGGACAGCGGAGCAACTACGCTGGACAGCACGTTTAATTGCAGCGGATACAAGACGGTGGACGGACAGAAGATTAAATGCTGGCGTTCGGGGAACCCCCATGGTACGCAAACACTGATGGAAGGCGTGGCGAACAGCTGCAATCCGGTATTCATGGAGCTTGCGCTGAAAATGGGGACGGAGAAGTTCTACGAGTATATTTACAACTTTGGCTTCGGTCAAACCACAGGCGTAGATTACAGCGCGGATGCGGCCGGAATAGTGACGGACAGCAAGTATATAAAAAATACTGACCTGGCAAGGATAGGCTTCGGTCAGAGCATAGCTGTTACTCCGCTTCAGCTGATTACGGCGGTCAGCGCGGTCATAAACGGGGGAAATCTGTATACTCCTCATTTGGTGAAAAACCTAACGGACAGCGATGGCAATGTCGTACAGGAAACGGATACTACGGCAAAGAGACAGGTAATATCAGAAGAAACGTCCGCGACTATGCGTCAGATTTTGGAGAACGTAGTATCCAACGGCGGCGGAAAAAACGCTCAGATAGAAGGTTATGCAGTCGGCGGAAAGACGGGCACTGCTCAGGTTTATGAAAACGGAGCCATAGCGCAGGGAAAGAATATATCTTCGTTTATCGGTTTTGCTCCCGCAGATGATCCGAAATACATTGTGTTATTTGTAGTATATGAGCCGGACGTCGCTGTTACATACGGAAGCGTAGTAGCCGCTCCGTATGCTAAAGACATACTGGAAAAATGCTTGAAATACGGCAACGTCCAGCCGACAGTCACTACGACGGAGGAGGGCGGCGTAACTGTTCCTAATTTTATAGGGATGACGCAGGACGAAGCAGAGCAAGCCGCCGAGGAGGCGGGCCTGAGCATAGATTGGAGCGGAAGCGGCGAGAATGCCGTGACTCAGAATCCATCCGGCGGATCGGAAGTGGCGCAGGGGAGCACTATAGAAATATCGTCCTCAAAGGTGGCGGAAGAGGAAGTTCCGCTGAAAGAATCAGACGTGCTGGATACTGTGCCTGATCTCAAAGGCATGTCGCTGGCAAATGCATATAAATCCTGCAAAAAACGCGGACTGGATATGGTGGTGAAAGATGAGGACATGGGCGACGGAGTGGTCGTCAGTCAGGATCTCGAGGCGGGCTCTGCATTGCCGGTTGATAAAACGATAACGGTAATATGCGGCAATACCAGCGCGGCTCAGAGCCTCACTGAGAACGACGACACGCAAAGCTCCGCAGCGGCGCAAAGCTCAGCTGCATCGCAGGCGAGCGGCTATCCGAGCAGCAGTGCAGTAGCGTCAGTGTTACCATCTAATTAAAAAATATTTAGAAAAGTAATACTTGATTTACATAAAAGATTTTTAGAAAGCAGAGAGGGTGAAGCAATGAAGTTATTCGAGCTGGTCAAGGAAATTGACTGTGAGATCAAGGGCAGCGCGGATATTGAAGTTCAGGCGGTGGAATTTGACTCCCGCAGGGTGTTCGACGGATGTCTGTTTTTCTGCATAGCCGGTTTGAGCACAGACGGGCACAAGTTTGCACCGGATGCTGTTAAGTCAGGCGCTAAAGCGCTGGTGGTCACTCGATGGCTGGAGCTTGACGTGACGCAAGTGCTTGTTAAGGACGATCGCGCGGCTATGGCGCTTATATCAGCTGCGTTTTACGGTCATCCGTCCAGAAAGCTGCGCATGATAGGCGTTACCGGAACAAACGGAAAGACCTCTACGACGTATTTCTTAAAGAAAATTTTTGAAAAAGAAGGAAGTAAAGTAGGCCTGATAGGCACTATTCAAAACATGATAGGAGACGAAGTGCTCCATACAGAACGCACAACGCCGGAGTCAGCCGAATTGCAGCAGCTTTTGGCTCAGATGCTGAACAAGGGCGTTGATACCGTTGTTATGGAAGTATCTTCGCATTCTCTGGCTTTAAAGAGAGTGTACGGAATAGAATTTGACGGTGCAATATTTACGAATTTGACACAGGATCATTTGGATTTTCACGGCGATTTCGAACACTATGCGGCGGCGAAAAAAATACTGTTTGAAAACAGCAAGTGCGCGGCGTTTAACTCAGATGACGAATACAGCGAATATATGCGCGAAGGATGTAAAGGACAGACGGTGACCTTCGGCGTGAACAGCGGCGATATAAGAGCGAGAGACATAGCTCTCAGCACCTCGGGCAGCAGGTTCGTGCTGGCTATGGGAGGCGTGAGGCTGCCGATGTTTGTCAACATCCCGGGCATGTTCAGCGTATATAACGCTCTGGGGACGGTAGCTCTCTGCAGCGAGTTGGGCGTGGATATGCTCAACGTCAAGCAGGGCTTGGAGTCTGTATCAAGTATCCCCGGAAGATTTGAAGCTTTGGACACACGCGGAGAACCTTTCTCGGTTGTTTTGGACTATGCGCATACGCCTGACAGCTTGGAAGGCGCGCTGAAGGCGGCGCGCGAATTCAGCAAGGGGAGAGTCGTTTGTGTTTTCGGATGCGGCGGGAACCGCGACAACACGAAGCGTCCCATAATGGGAGAAATATCGGGAAAGCTGGCGGACTTCTCTATCGTCACGTCAGATAACCCGCGGTTTGAAGAACCGGAGGAGATAATATCTCAAATTCTCGCAGGTATGGACAAGGTCAATGGAAATCACATAACTATAGAAAATAGACGCGATGCTATAAAATATGCTCTGGAGCATGCGCAGACAGACGACGTCATTCTTTTGGCAGGCAAGGGTCATGAGGATTATCAGGAAATATGCGGGATCAAGCACGAGTTTGACGAGAAGAAGATCGTAGAGGAGCTTCTCGACGAGCTGGGGATTAAAAAGAAGTAAGTCACACGTAGTTGAAAAAATATTTGTGTTTTACAATTTCAAAACCGTCGGCAGTTTTTGCCGGCGGCTTTTTATGCCTTTTAAAACTATATGTGAATTAATTGTAAGTATTTTAATATGCGCTTGAATCTTGCAGAATGAATGCTTATAATAAAAAATACATGTATACAGAAGACAATTATTATAAAATGAACGATTACAGACTATAATCACTCTCAAAAGGAGACGGGCGTGGATGAATGACGGGGCTGCGCCCATTATTGAACGGAGGAATATTATGAGCAGAGGGATAAAGAAGGCTGCGCTTTTTGCGGCTGCTGCGGCTATGTTGTCGGCGTTCGTTTTGAGTGTGTTCACTCTGAATGCGAATGCAGCGTCGGCGTCTACAAGCTTGGACGTAAGCAAAGTTAGAGTTTTGCTGTCCATAGGCAGCGTTACAGAAAAGAATTTTACACTCGACGGAAATTACTATCTTAAAGAAGATAAGAGTATAAAGCTCAAGAGGGACAGATATACGGTAAAAATAGATGGAAGCACATTGACGCTTACAGATTCTGCCGGGAACGTCGCGGCCAAAGACAAAACCAGCCTTACGTTCGTACAGTGCGAAGCTACAGAAGGCAGAAATAATTATGCGGTAATGAGCGGGAATCAGAGGTCGTCGGATGACGGATTTAATTTTTATAAAGGCGATTTAAAGTTTGGCATAAGCAGCGGAAAGCTGACCTGCGTGAATACGGTAGGCATGGAGGATTATGTACAAGGGGTTGTAGGTCAGGAGATGAGCAACTCGTGGGAGCTGGAAGCTCTCAAGGCTCAGGCGGTGGTATCGCGTTCGTATGCAACGAGCTATTTTAACTCGAGCCAATCGTATGATGTCACTGACACAACTCGTCATCAAGTCTATCGCGGATATAGACCGCTGGATACAAAGGTCGAAGAAGCCGTGGAGTCTACGAGCGGACAGTTCGTCACCTGTGATTCGCATATAGTGCAAACCTTTTTCGCGGCGAGCAACGGCGGGATAATAGAGCCGACGCAGCACGCATGGAGCGGCAGCGAAAAATTTGAACCTTGGCAGTATGCCATGTATGATGAATATGACCTGAAAAACTCTAAATCTCCTACGGCTGAGATAAAGCTTTACAAGAACGGAGAGGGACTGAGCGCAAATGTGGAGAAATATCTTAAAGATTTGGCGGTGGAAGAGCTGGAGAACAACTCAGACTATGCGGTTTCGTCTCGGAGTGATGTGGAAATAGTTAAAATAAGCAGCGTAAAAGCATCAGGTCTCGCATCGTCGCTGCATACGAAAGATATGAGCAATACGACCAAATGCTCGGCTCACTCTTCGGACGCTTTTACAACGCCGGAAAACGCTTTTTCATCCTGCCCGAATTATTCTTCATACGATGTGACGATGACTCTGAATGTGGCGTCCGGAACGAAAGCCGTGTCTGAAAAATCCGCCGCAGCTGAAGTGATAGACGCCACAACTGAGGTTGAAGATAAGAGTGAAGAAATGCAGGAGGAGATAGATCCCGACGAGGGCACTCCGGAGAGAGTCACGGCGGCTGATATGGAAGAAAGCGCAGCTGCAAAAACGAAACAGATACAGAGCAGCGAGGAAGCAAACCTGGAGGATAGAGCTGTTTCTCAGGTGAAGATAAGCGTGACGATTGACGCTACGCAGTTTCGTTCAAACGGATCGTATGCCGTTCTAACGCAGAGCACCAGCTATGGCAGGCTGATAACAGTTGAGGAAAGCTCTGATTATTATAGTCTTATGTATCGCAGATTTGGACATGGCGTGGGCATGAGCCAGTACGGCGCGAGACAGCAGGCGTCGGAAGGAAGGACTTACGATCAGATAGTGAGCTTCTATTTCCCGAATACCGAGCTGACAAAGCTCGGCAGCGGAGAGCAGCAGCTTGAACAGCTGACCGGAAACAGCGCTATGACAAGTGAGAATCCGCCTGTTACGGCGAAAGGCACTGTGTCCGGAGACAGCACGCTGAACGTGAGATCAGGTCCGTCCACAAGCTATGCAAAGCTGGGCAAGCTGAATCTGGGGGACGCGTTGGATATAGCCGTATGCAATTATGCGGATGGCTGGCATCAGATATACTATAATGGCGAGTTGGCTTATGTCAGCGCAGATTATGTAACTATAAATTCGTACATTAACAATCCGGATGACAACGGAAGCGACATAGATAATGAAATTGCGCAATATGGCACGCTTACAGTCAAGCCTGAGAGCATGAATCTCGAAGTCGGCGATACAGAGCTTCTGATTGCTAATATAGAAGGATGCAGCTGGCAAAGCTCGGATGAGAGTATAGTTAAAGTTTCTGACGACGGCAATATAATGGCGAAGAGCGCAGGCACGGCTGAGATTACGGCGGAGTCCCCCGCGGGACAGACGGCGAAAAGCGTAATAACTGTGCTTCAGCCGGAAGATGAGCCTGAGCTTACGCTGAGTCTGTACACGGCGATAATGCCGACAAATTCTAAAGGAAAGCTGCGCGCTAATATAGAAAATGTGAAGTGGAGCAGCACAAACACGGAGGTGGCGACAATATCTGAGACAGGCGCTGTTGCCGCTCTGAAAGAAGGGGAGACAGAGCTGAGCGCGATGTCTCCGGCAGGTCAGACAGCGGTGTGCAAGCTGACGGTATCTGACAAGCAGTTTGAGATTGCAACGAAGGGCGAGCTGAAGCTGAATGAATCAGAGAGCACCTTGGCGGAAAAGGACACTCTCGCGCTGGAGTCGTCAATTTCAGGAGTTTCGTGGAAAAGCTCGAATACGTCGGTGGCTAAGGTCTCGTCTTCCGGATTAGTAACAGCGGTAAAACAGGGCACGGCGAATATAACGGCGGTGTCTGCCGGCGGACAGACAGCGGTGTGCAAAATTACAGTAAAAACAGCGCTGCAAATTGAGAAGGAAACGTATGGAACGATAAAGCTAAGCCGCTCAGAGGCTATAATGCCTACGGATACGAGAGGCTCGATTAGAGCAAACATACCCGGAGTCAAGTGGAAAAGCTCGAATACGGCAGTTATAAGAGTTTCGTCCGGCGGAAGCGTGCTTGCCGTCAAGGAAGGCACGGCTACGATAACGGGGACGTCTCCTGCGGGTCAGAAGGCGACATGCAAAGTAACGGTATCGGATAAAAAATTTGAGATCGCGACGAAAGGAGAGCTGGTGCTGGGGGTTACCGGCGCGAACATGCGAGCCGGAGCTGCAGGAGCTATAAGTGTCAATATAAGCGGATGCACATGGAAGAGTTCTAATACGTCTGTGCTGACGGTTACAAACGCGGGCAAGCTCAAGGCTGTAAAAGCGGGTTCGGCTACGATAACAGTGACGTCTCCGGCAGGTCAAAAGGCGACATGCAGCATCAAAGTACTCTCTAAAACGAGCTATGACAAATCTTTGCAAATAACTGCGACTAAAGTCAATATGACAGTGGGGCAGTCTGTAAAGATAAAGGCAAACAGAAGCGGAGTGACGTGGACCTCCTCCAACAAAAAAGTTTTGACAATTGATTCCGACGGCAACATAAAGACCGTTGGAACCGGAACCGCGACCGTAACATGCAAAACCAAAGCAGGGTCTACAGCGAAGTGTACAATAACTGTGCGCAGCAAATAAATCTAATAAATATAAAGCATGGCTCGGATATTCCCGAGCCGTGTTTTTTTATCATGCGGTGATTAAAAAACGTAAAAACCTCTTGCAATTGAAAAGCGAGTATCGTATAATAGTATGGTAATATGAGATTATGCTGATGTAGCTCAGTCGGTAGAGCACTTCATTGGTAATGAAGAGGTTCGGCGGTTCAAGTCCGCTCATCAGCTCCAGCGCCCTTCGCAGTGTTGTGAAGGGCGTTATAGTTATAACCGTGAACAGATGTCCCCCGCCTCTATAGACGGCGGAGGACATCTAAGTCTTCAGCGGCGGTGTAATCCGCCGCTGAAGCCCTAAGAGGCTTCGCCTCTCGTTCATTTGTTGAATGACGGGGCGGTGCCCCTTATTGAAGCTTGCAAAAAAGCTGTGAATATATTAGAATTGAAAGCGTGACGCTGTGATGAGACAGCAATTTGAGAAGCAGCGCCTCAAACGTGAATATATCATGGGCGGCGCTGTTAAAAAATACGGCAAAAGGTAATGTAATGTTTGAATTTGAACTTATAAAGCAATGTGAAAGAACAGGAGCGAGAGCGGGAATACTGCATACGCCTCATGGAGATATAAAGACGCCGGTCTTTATGCCTGTGGGGACTCAGGCGACGGTAAAGGCGCTGACACCGGAGCAGGTCGGCGACACAGGGGCGCAGATACTGCTATCGAACACATATCATCTTTACTTGAGACCGGGCGCGGAGATAGTGCGAGAGGCAGGCGGTCTGCATAAATTCATGAATTGGGACAAGCCGATACTGACAGACAGCGGCGGATTTCAGGTGTTCAGCCTGGGCGAACTGCGCAAGCTGACAGAGCGAGGCGCGGAATTTCAAAGCCACTTAGACGGATCCCGCCACGAACTGACGCCGGAAAAATCCATAGATATACAGCAGGCGTTAGGCTCTGATATAATGATGGCGTTCGACGAATGCGCGCCATATCCGGCGGATTATGACTATATAAAAAACTCCATGGAGCGGACTCACCGATGGGCGGAAAGATGCAAGGCGCACAAAACGAGAGAGGATCAGGCGCTTTTCGGAATAGTGCAGGGCGGCATGTATCCGGATTTGAGAATTGAGAGTGCAAAAGCGATAAATTCCATGAACTTCCCGGGGAATGCCATAGGCGGACTGTCGGTCGGAGAGCCTAAGCATATGATGTATGAAATGCTGGAGGCTCTGATGCCTTATCTTTCTGAAAACAAGCCCAGGTATCTCATGGGAGTAGGAACGGCGGACTGCCTGCTCGAAGGCGTGGAGCGCGGGGTGGACATGTTCGACTGCGTTTTCCAAACAAGGACAGCCAGAAATGGCACGGCTATGACGAGCCGAGGCAGAGTGGTTGTGAGAAATGCGGCCTATGCTCGTGATTTTACGCCGTTGGATCCGGAATGCGATTGTTACTGCTGCCGCAATTTTACGCGGGCGTATCTGCGCCATCTTATAAAAGCAGGTGAGATATTGGGGGGAACACTGCTTTCTCTTCATAATATAAGATTCTCAGTGCGGCTGATGGAAGAAGCGCGCGAGGCGATAATCGCAGGGTGCTTTCCTGAATTTAAAGCTGAAAAAATGGCGAAAATGAGCTGACATTGATTGCCAATATG
Organism: uncultured Eubacteriales bacterium; assembly: GCA_900545085.1. Taxonomy (GTDB): domain Bacteria; phylum Bacillota; class Clostridia; order Christensenellales; family Christensenellaceae; genus Scybalosoma; species Scybalosoma faecavium. Next base: position 27,105 of record UQXU01000006.1, on the reverse strand, counting down.
AGACTTGACACGCGGCGATATGCTATTGTAAAATAGAAAAGGCAACTATTTGGCGCGTGTGATTTACATGCGCGTGACTATAGAATTTTATCTTACGAAAGGACTAATGTACTATGGAGAACATTACGCAGTGGATATTCCCTATTGCGATTCTCGTTATATTTGTGGTTCTTATTATCGTTCCGCAGAGAAGACGCGACAAGAAAACACGCCAGATGCTGGATGCTATAAAGGCGGGCGACACTATAAAGACTATCGGCGGAATTTACGGCAAAGTAGTTTCCGTTAAAGAAGATCTCGTGGTAATCGAGACGGGACCTGAGAACGCAAGGATTACTTTTGCTAAAGGCGCCGTAGCTACAGTAGAGGCTGCGACAGCTTCGAATGAGGACAGCGGCGAAAAGGTCGAAAAAGCGGCGGAAGCCGACGCGGAAAAGAAATAAAAAAGCAAGCGGGTGTTCCCATGCGCTTGAACGATATAAAACGGAAGGACAGTTTAAATGCCTACAGCTAATTTTGACTGGAGTCAGATAACACAGTGGATATTTCCTATCGCAATACTCGTTATATTTGTAGTAATGATAATTGTTCCTCAGAAAAAGCGCGACAAGCAGATGCGCCAGATGCTGGATGGAATAAAGAAAGGCGATAAGATAAAGACTATCGGCGGTATATACGGCAAAGTTGTTCTCGTAGAGGGCGATAAAGTCGTTATAGAATCATCTCAAACTAAAATGCAGTTTGCCAAAGGCGCTATAGCTACGGTAGAGAGCGCCGAGGTAGAAGGCGATATGGATACGGGTATTCTCGAAAAAAAGAAAAGATGACTTATAAAGAGAGCAGGTGAGGCCCTGCTTTTTTTTGTTTTGGAATAAATAGCCGCGCAGAGGCATAATAATAGCATGACTTAAAAGACAAAGGAGCTGCGTGAAGTGGTTAACAGAAAAAAACCAAGAGGCAGGAAGCCCATGAGCGTAGGCGGTATGATAAAGTGTTCTGTATTTGCACTGCTCATAACTGTGGCTGCCGTGCTGATTTTTGCAATGATAATAAGCCAGACGAATGCCGGCGACGGCATGATAGGCGCGGTGAATCAAATAATTAAGCTCGTATCTATTTTTGCGGCAGCCGTAATGATAGGCCGCAGATCGGGAGAGCGTAAGGGAATAATGGGTGCGTTTGCCGGCGCGATATACGTTCTGTTAGGCTATTTTACTTTTTCTCTCATAGACGGCGGGCTTGGGGATATTAAAATGCTGTTAGCCGATATGGGCATGGGAGTGGTCGTCGGAGCGCTGACTGCATCTGTGATAGGAAAGATTTTTGACAGCGGAGATGCGAAAAAACAACGCAGAAAAAGCTGAGGGACATGAGTAAACGCGGAGCTTTCTGTTCATAATATATGCAGAAATATGAGCAGGGAGGTCTGAGATGGACGCAAAACAAAGTTTGGCTTTATACGAGGAGATTTTTAAAGGCGCGCAAATGGGCATAGATTCCATAGACGAGATAATGCGCAGGACAAAAGACAGACAGTTTAGGCATGAGCTGATGCGTACGCAAAATGATTATAAATACATTGCCAGCGAGGCAAATGAGAACATTCAGAGACTGGGCGGAACGCCGCAGGAGCTTCCCGCTCTGACGAGGATGCGCACATGGAGCATGGTAGGGATGGCGGCGCTGGTGGATAATTCGCCCAAGGGGATGTCGGATATGCTGCTGAAGGGCATGGATATGGCTGACAAAGGAATGCACGAGAGTGCAAAAAAGTATCCTCATGCGGAAAGGGCGGCTCATGAGCTGGCGGATAGGCTGCTGGAGCTGCAGGTAGGGCAGCGCAGCGTATATAGGAAATATTTGAATTAGACAAGAAAAAAGACTTTCTCGGAAGAGAAGGTCTTTTTTAATTAGTAATGTAACGCATTTTTTCCAAGAGCATACTATAGCTTTGTATAGGCATGCCTATATAAAAAAGCAGCATGGAGGAAATGGCAATGACGCTGGATATGCTGAACCCCGGGGAAGGCGCTGTAGTGAAAGAAATTATTACAGAAGGAGGTATGCGGCGCAGGCTGCTTGATATAGGGCTTGTGGAAGGCGCGAGGGTGGACTGCATAGGGCGCAGCCCGGGGGGAGACCCGTCTGCGTATCTGATATGCGGCGCGGTGATAGCGATAAGGTCAAAGGATTGCAAAGGCGTGTTGATACATCGGAGAGGCGTCGGGGGCAGATGATATGGGAGTAAAAAAAAGAAGTCTGGAGCAGAATGAAAATTATGAGGAAAAAATCATAGCGCTCGCCGGAAATCCGAATGTTGGAAAGAGTACGATATTCAACGCTCTGACAGGTATGAAGCAGCATACGGGAAACTGGCCGGGAAAAACTGTATCTAACGCACAGGGCAGGGCGTGCAGCAAAACTCATTCCTATCTCATGGTAGATATACCCGGGACGTATTCCCTTATGGCTCATTCCGCCGAGGAGGAAGTTGCGCGGGATTTTGTGTGCTTTGGCGGCGCGGATGCAGTGGTGGCGGTATGCGACGCCACATGCTTAGTGCGCAATATGAATTTGGTGCTGCAGCTGCTTGAAATAACTCCGAATTTGATAGTATGCGTAAATTTAATGGATGAGGCTAAGCGTAAAGGTATTGAAATAGATTTAGAGCTTATTTCAAACAGGCTGGGGACGCCTGTGGTAGGAGTTGTAGCGAGAGATAAAAAAAGCTTGGCAAAGCTGCTGGATGCAATAGATGAAACGGTAGATTTACGCCAAAAATCTTCCGTTAAATATACCGTAAAGTATCCGGATTATGTGGAAGAAGCGATTTTGGAAGTGCAGAATCAAATAACTGGAAAGCTGAACGGAGAGATAAATTCCAGATGGCTCGCCTTGAGACTGCTGGATATGGATTCCTCTTTGAAAAGAGAAATAGATAAGCGCTTGGGGGAGAGCTTCCTCAAAGATGAAGATGTAAACGAAGCAGTACGGCGCGGACGCAGAGTTTTGGAGAAAAACGGCATAACAGAGGATAAGCTGAAGGATGCGATAGTTTCGGCTATAGTAAGGGACGCGGAGAAGATATGCAGAGGAGCAATTAAGCAGACAAAAAACAAAAAAACAAACAGGGATAGAGAAATTGATAGAATCGTTACCGGCAGGGCGGCGGGCTATCCTCTTATGCTGGCTATGCTTGCGCTTGTTTTCTGGTTGACTATCACCGGTGCGAATTATCCTTCAGAGCTGCTGTCATCTCTGCTGTTTAAGGGTCAGGATATGCTCAACGCGTTGTTTATAAATATTGGAGCGCCGGAATGGCTGAGAGGCGCATTAGTTATGGGAGTGTACAGAGTGCTGGCGTGGGTGGTGTCGGTGATGCTGCCGCCTATGGCTATATTTTTTCCGCTGTTTACACTTTTGGAGGATGCGGGATATCTGCCGAGAGTGGCCTACAATCTCGACAAGCCGTTCCAAAAATGCTGCGCGTGCGGAAAGCAGGCGTTGACTATGTGCATGGGCTTCGGATGCAATGCGTGCGGAGTTACAGGATGCAGGATAATTGATTCTCCTCGGGAGAGGATGCTGGCTGTGCTGACTAACAGCTTCGTGCCGTGCAACGGAAGATTTCCTGCGCTTATTGCACTGCTGACCATGTTTTTCGCGGGAGCTGCGGGAGCGCTGTCGTCCGTTTTATCCGCTCTAATGCTTACGCTGGTGATTGTGTTTGGCATAGCGGTTACTTTCGCAGTGACTAAGCTGCTGTCTATGACTCTGCTCAAAGGAGAACCCAGCTCTTATACGTTAGAGCTGCCGCCGTATCGCAGACCTCAAGTCGGAAAGGTTATAATTCGTTCTGTACTGGATAGGACAGTATTTGTATTGGGCAGAGCGGTGATTACAGCGGCTCCGGCCGGGCTGATAATATGGCTGGCGGCGAACGTGACGGTCGGAGATGTCAGCCTTCTCAATTTATGTGCGGGATTTCTCGATCCGTTTGCGAGACTTCTGGGGCTGGATGGAGTAATACTCATTGCTTTTATACTCGGAATGCCGGCAAACGAAATAGTAGTGCCTATAATAATCATGGCGTATACTGCACAGGGGAGCATAATGGACATGGGGAGCTTAATCGAGCTAAAGGCGCTGTTTGTGCAGAACGGCTGGACATGGGTCACAGCAGTGAGCACCATGCTGTTTTCGCTGCTGCATTGGCCGTGCGCTACGACTCTGCTGACGATTAGAAAAGAGACTAAGAGCTGGAAATGGACGGGGGTGGCGTTTGCCCTCCCGACGTTAATAGGCATAGCGGTATGCTTTGTGTTTGCATCGGCGGTGCGTTTGTTAGGGATTTAAAAGACGGCGGAGTTAACAGCAAATATATTAGTTAGAAGCAAATATATTAAAAGAAGAGACGCAGCGTAAAGCTGCGTCTGCAATATGGGGAAAAAGATTTATGCTTTTGCGCTTACAATGCTGCTGAATGCTCCGTAAGTTTTGGAATTGCCTACAGTTTTGTATGCGCGAACCTTGTAGTAGTATCTCTTGCCGCTTACGAGGCTGCTGCTTTTGTCGTGGTATTCGTCGCAGCTCTGACCTTTGATTGTCTTTATGAGCGAGTAGGAACCGTTTTTGCTCGTGGAGCGGTAGATTTGATAACCGCCGGCGCCTTTAACATCGTCCCATTCAAGCTCGACATATGATCCTTTGCGCTCTCCTTCCAGATCTTTGACTTGACCTACAGATGAGGAGTTGACCGCTTTTACGGAAACTACGCTGCTGTACGCTCCATAAGTTTTTCCGCTTTTGGTGTTTTCGTATGCGCGGACTTTGTAGTAGTACGTCTTGTTTTTAGATGTGGTTTTGTCGAGGTATTCGTCGTTATCTTCGCCTTTGAGGAACTTGATACTCGTGTAAGTTCCGTTTTTAGAATCGGAGCGCAAGATCTGGTAGCCGTCGGAGCCGTATACTTCGTCCCACTCCAGTTCGACGTAAGCGCCTTCGCGCTCTGCCTCAAGGTCGTACACACGCCCAACGGATTGAGCGGCGAATGCGGCTGAGGGAGCGATTAACGCTGCGATCATACCTGCTGCCAATGTCATGCTCATCAATTTCTTTTTCATAGTAATCCTCCTTTTTTTGTCACCTTCTTTTTGAGGTCTTAGCCTGTTTGATTCTTTCAACAAGTAAATGCAGTGGAATTCCTATTTATTGCATATAATATAAAAAAATAAAAAAAGTTTTTTGAAAGCTCCGTATAAGGGTAAAATATGCTTGAGCAGGTCGGGCGTTGACGCGCTTGCGGGCTGCGGTGTACAATAAAAATAAATTGTTATAAAAAAGCGGAGGTATACTTAACGATGAGAATATTGGCAGAGAAGAGTTTTGCGATGTTTATAGATTTTCAGGAGAAGCTTATGCCGGCGATGAGCAAGCGAAAATCGGTCTTAGAACGCTCGGCGATGCTGGCGCAGGGGCTGAACGAGCTGACAATACCTGCGATACTTACTCAGCAGTACACAAAGGGACTTGGATGGACGGTTTCTCCGCTCAAAGAATTGCTGGACGGCGCGCCCTGCTTTGACAAAGCGTCTTTCAGCTGCATGGACGACGGAAGGATAAACGGAGCGGTGCGGTCTATGAACGATCTGGGCAGAAATCAGGCTATAATATGCGGAGTTGAGGCTCATGTCTGCGTATTGCAGACGTGCATAGATCTGAGAGCGGCGGGCTATGAGGTGGCTCTGGTCACGGACTGCATATCGTCAAGGAAACCGTCAGATAAAAAGACGGCGCTCAGGCGCGCAGAAGAAGAAGGCTGCCTGCTGACTACGTCAGAAGCGATACTTTTCGAGCTGACGCGAACATCTAAAAATGAGCACTTTAAATTTATATCAAACCTGGTAAAATAAAAAATTCCCTCAGTTTTTTTACTGAGGGATAATTTTAATTATTTCTTTCTTCTTTGAGAATGGAGTAACACTGTAAATCAATAAGTCTGCCGTCGTATCGCCGTTCTCCTCTGCGCAGAGTACCTTCATATTTCATGCCGCACTTTTGAAGCACACGCCCGGAGCGCTCGTTGAAGTCGTAGCAATAAGCGGATATCATCCCGAGACCGAGAACGTCGAAGCCGTAGTTTATCACGGCACGGGCGGCCTCGGTGGCATAGCCCTTCCCCCAGTATTCCTCTCCCAGAGAATATCCCAGCATTCGCACAAAAAAATGATTGCGGCATGGGTCGTTTATCAGACCTATAGTCCCCATTAGCTGCTGAGAATGCTTTTCTACTATAGCGAAAACGCCTGTACGAATGAGAAAGACGTCGTGCATTATGCTGCGCGTCTCGTCCGGACTCGTATGCGGTTTCCACCCTGCGTTTGGTCCGACGTTCGGACTTTTACAAGCTTGATACAGAGCATCCGCGTCGGACTTGAGAACGCGGCGCAGATGCAGCCGTTCTGTGTAAATCACTACTTCTTCCCCCTATTATGAAAAAATGAAAAAATCGCCGATATTTATAATTAAGATAGAATTATTTATTAGTTTAGCAACTGTTTATGTTTAATTATATCACTCATATTTCGAAAGTGCAACGAATATAACCGTGAACAGATGCAATCCGACGCTGAAGCCCTGAGAGGCTTCGCCTCTCGCTCTAATTGTTGAATGACGGGGCGGCGCCCCTTATTGAAATTGTACATATTTTTAACAAAAAAGTATCGAATTGTCTAAGTGTTTGTGTTATAATAAACATGTACGGAGAAATTCGTTGAGGAGGCTAGGATGCTGGAGATTAAGGCTACAGAGAAAATATCTAAAGCTGAATACAAAGAGCGAATGAAGCCGCTGCAAGAGCATCTCGGCGTTTTACAGCAGAATGTGAAAGCGGCAAAGCTTCCTGTCATAGTGCTTTTCGAAGGATGGGGTTCGTCGGGCAAGGGCACCCTGCTGAACAAGCTGATAGGATGCTTCGACCCGCGCGGTTTTAAGTTTTACGATATTGATCCGCCGGAGAAGAACGAGCTGACGAGCAGTATATCTTATTTCGCCAGCGTCGCTCCGAAAGAAGGAATTATTTCTATATTGGAGCGCTCGTGGTATAGACTTCTTCTGGATGGAAACGCAGATTCGGAGGCCGGAAGGAAGGGCATACGCGCGTTTGAGCGTCAGCTGACAAATTCCGGCGTGTTGGTAGTAAAATTTTTTCTCAACATATCGAAAGAGGAACAGCGCAGGCGTTTTGACGAACTCAAGTCGGACAGCGAAACGGCATGGAGAGTCACGCCGAGAGACGAAGCTCAGAATAAAAACTATGATGAATTAAAGTTTCATTACGACGACATACTCAGCAGCACAAACTACGACTTCTCTCGCTGGCATGTTATAGACGCTAAATACAAAAGGAATGCCGCGTTGGAGATATGCGGGATTCTAAGCGAAGAGTTGAAGAAAGCGCTGGCGCGCCCTGCGTTCCCGAACGACGGAGAAATATATACTGCGGACGCAGTGCTGATGCCCGTTCAGCCTATATCGTATCATCCCGAAGTGGTTCCGATGAGCCGAGAGGACTATGATAAAAGACTGAAAAAGCTTAAAAAAGAGATAGGAGAGCTTCAATTGAAGCTGTTCAAGGCGAGAATCCCGGCGGTGATAGCTTTTGAAGGATGGGATGCAGCGGGAAAAGGGGGCGCGATAAAGAGATTGACAAGCGCGCTGGACCCGCGTGCGTATGAGGTGTGCCCTATCGCGTCGCCTACTCCGGAAGAGAAAGCTCATCATTACCTTTGGAGATTTGCCCGGGCGCTGCCGGAGAAGGGGCATATAACCATATTTGACCGCTCTTGGTACGGCAGAGTTATGGTAGAGAGGATAGAGGGATTTTGCAGCCCTCGCGATTGGAAAAGAGCTTACGGTGAGATAAACGAGTTCGAGTTTGACCTCGTGCGCTGGGGAGCGATAGTCCTGAAATTCTTTATCAACATAAGCCCTGAGGTTCAGCTCGAAAGATTCAACGAACGCGCGGCGACGCCGAGCAAACAGTGGAAACTGACGGACGAGGATTGGCGCAACAGAGATAAATGGAGCGCATACGAAACGGCAATAGACGATATGATGCGGTATACAAACACGGAATACGCGCCTTGGACTATAATAGAAGGAAAAGACAAGTACAGCGCGAGAATAGCTGTGCTGGAGGAGTTCATACGTGCGGCGAAAGCAAGTCTTTCGCAGAGGGAGCATCATTGAGCTAATGGACAAGAGCAAGGTCGGTAAATCGGATTTTTTTCTCAAACTTAAAGACGATGTCTTTACGCTTCAGCTATACTCTGAATATCGCGAGATGATAATCGGCGTAGCGAGGGAATACGGCATAAGCGAAGCGGCGTCAGAGGATGTAGTCCAGAGAGTCATACTTGCTTCTATCGAAAAAAGGGACTATCTGAAAAATCTGTCCAAAAAAGGTCTGGACGCATATATGATAGTTCTGATAAGAAGAGAGATGCGCGCATTAATTTACAAAAAGCGCAGAAGCAGAAAGAGAAGGGAAATAGAATCCGACGTCGAGGATGAAGAAGAAATAATAAGCGCTCCGATGAATGCTTCGACATATGATGCGTTGAAGCAGACTCTGCGCGAGATGCCCGGGAAACAGCGGGAGATATTGCAGTATAAATATATTTTAGGTATGGATTGCGCGGAAATAGCCGAGAGCATGGGAATGTCACAGAGCAGCGTAAGAAAATATCTGAGCAGAGCTAAAAGCAAGCTTATAGCTAATGCGGAGAAGGCAGACAGAAAACGGGCTAAAAATAAGGATTTAGCAGATGAAGAACCGCAAAAATCCATATGAAGACGGCATAATACATGCGATATGGGAGGATGCAGCTGCGGAAGCGGCGGAAGTTTCGGATAGAATCTCCGGAAAGACGAGATTCACCACTCGCAAAGTGGTGAGCTTTGCCTTTGCGTCGCTGGTGTTGTGCATGCTGGTGACTCAGACGATATTCAGCGCTGTTATCGCGTCGCAGCACGTTGTTACAAGGACGACGCTGGAGCTCGGTCCTGATTTTTCTGAAGTAAAGGTAGAATATGTAGATTACGACGGGAATCCCGTGGAGAATCCGGAAATTCAAAACGTAAATTACGAGGCGACATATGTTCCGGAGGGCTACGAGCTGTCTAACGGCGAAGAAGATAAAATAAATTCAATAAGTACATATTGTTGGGAAAAGAATGAGGAACCAAATAACTGTTTATTGACTTTTAGTGCTTATTCGTATGACTCAACTGTAGCGATAGGTGTAACGTATGGAGATAAAGTAGAGAAGTGTTACATTAACGGTTATGAGGGCGTGTTGGCGAAGCACTTTGACAATGTGTTTGTAGTTTGGGCTACAGAATCGGCAAAGATGTTGATCTCGGGAGAGATTTCTGAGGAAGAAGCCTTGGAGATGGCGAATAGCATACAAAAAAGCTCGTAAAAAATATGGAGGATACAAATGACAAAAAAGAAAATATTGAGTATTTTTCTGGCTCTGTTGTTTATGCTCAGCGCTGTGCCTGTGTTTACGGCTGATGACGATGGAGGGATTTCTTTATACAGTCGAGGAGTGGCTTCAGCTAGCGCAGCTCTGAGCGTATCGGGAAGTACGGCGTCTTGTACAGGTGAAGCAGATGCAGCTTCGTCAAACTATTATCTAAAGATGACAATGACTTTGCAGAAAAAGAACGGAAACGCTTGGAACCCCGTTTTGACGTGGACTAAGACGGGTGGGACAACGGTTACTATAAGCAAATCGAAATCCGGCCTTTCCAGCGGCACTTACAGATGCGCCGTGGTTGCGCGGGCTTACGACAGCGATGACACGCTGATAGAAGCATCCACTAAATATTCTGCCACAAAAACTATATAGAACACAGAATCCCGCTGCGGTATGCAGCGGGATTAATTTTTTATTTTATATCGTCGGAGCCGTAATCCGAGCTGTCTGTAGATAGTCCTTTTTTCTCCAGCTTGCTGTTTGTGTATGCGCGCAGGAGAGAGAATACGATTGCGAGTATGGGAATGCCTATCAGAGCGCCGAGCACGCCGAGGATGCGCCCGCCGACTGTTATCGCGAAAATAATCCAGAATGCTTTCAGACCTACGCCGTCGCCCACGATTCGGGGGCAGATCACCTGAGCGTCAAGCTGCTGAAGCACAATGGTGATTATGCAGAATATAAGAGCGTGGGAGGGGCTTATTATCAGGAGCAGAATTCCGCATATCACCGCGCCGATTATAGGACCGAACATGGGAACGAGATTAAAAATGCCTATCACAACGGAGATAAGCTCCGGATATTCTATGCCGAAAATAAGCAGGAAGATATAGTGCAGTATGCCTATAACAGCGGAATCGAGTATTTTTCCGGAGATATATCCGCTGAATATGTCGTTGGTTTCCCGCATTATGGAGATAAGGTTTCGCGCTTTAGATTCAGGCAGGAAGGCATACGTTATTTTTTTTGTCTGATTTATAAAAGCGCGTTTGCTGTAGAGCAGATATATTGAAGCAAAAAATGCGATTACAAATGTAGATACTGAGCTGGCGATATTGCTTATAAAGTCCACGCCGAAGGAGGCGATATCAGGCGCGATATTGGTGAGAACTTCTCCCAGCTTCGAAACCACGCCCTTCCAAGTCGAGAGCGGGCCGATCCAACCGGAGATATCCAATCCCTTTTCGCTGCTCCAGGTGATAATCCGTTCCATTAGAGAATCGAAGTTGCCTGAGAGTGATCCGCCGAGCGAGGTGATGCTCGTCACGATTTGCGGAATGAGCGATATAAACAGGAAATACATTAAGATGAAAAATATAAGAAGTACGGATATGAGCGCGAGCACACGGCTCAGCTTAGCGCCGGGCTTTTTTTTGAAAACTCGGCCGTACAGCCGCTCGAAAAAACTCATAGGCCGCGAGCCGACATACGCCAACACGAACGCCCATATGAAAGGCAGTAAAATGTCTATTAATATACCCAACCATGCGAATAGCTTTGCCGGAGCGAGGAACAGCATGGCGAATACGAAAATGGCTGCTGCTGTCAAAAAAGCGTATATTGATTTTTGAAGGAGTAAATTATCTCGTTTAAATTTCATGCTGCCCTCCGTATTTTGCATTTCAGTTTAGTATACCAAATAAACTTGGAAAAGTATACGTGACTTTTGAAAAGATAGTGAGTAAAAGTGAGTAAAAAGTAAAAAAGGATATTGACATCTCGAGAAGATATGATAAAATATTCATATGAACAGATGTTCATATGAATATGCGTTGAGAAAGGAGCAGGAGATGAAAGACAAAAACGGAGTAGAAACGTGCGAGTTTCTGAGCGTACATCCTGAGATTATAGATAAAGTAAAAGAGAATATGCCGGAGGAGGAAGAATTACTGGATCTGGCGGAGCTTTTCAAGATATTCGGAGATTCCACGAGGATTAAAATTTTGTACGTATTATTTGAAAGCGAGATGTGCGTCTGTGACATAGCGGCTCTCTTGGGTACGACGCAGTCATCGGTATCGCATCATCTGCGCACGCTGAAGCAGGCGAAGCTGGTGAAGTATCGCAGACAGGGGAAAACCGCGCTGTATTCTCTCGCGGATACTCATGTTACTACTATCATAGGGCAGGGCATGGAGCATATAACAGAATAAAAATATTTATATTATATAAAGGAGAATTGATCATGAAAAAGACTTACAAGCTGGAGAATCTGGACTGTGCGCACTGCGCTGCTAAGATGGAAGCGGCGATAAACAAGCTGGACGGCGTAGACAAGGCTACGGTCAATTTTATGACAAGCAAGCTCATAGTCGAAGCGGACGAAGACAAGCTCAGCGGCGTAATGAGCGAAGCTGTAAAAGTCTGCAAAAAGATAGAGCCGGACTGCACGATAGTGCTCCGATAATGACTCGTTCTCAAAAAAGAACGCTCGCTCGGATAATAATCAGCGCGGTATTGCTCATTGCTGCGCTGATAGTAAATCCGCCTTCTCCGATAAATCTCATATGGTTTCTCGTGGCATACGCCGTTATTGGCTACGATGTACTCCTGAGAGCGGGGCAGAACATAGCGGGAGGGCAGGTGTTTGACGAACATTTGCTCATGTCCATAGCGACGATAGGCGTTTTTGTACTGGCGGCGATACAGCATACCTCAGATTATGACGAGGCGGTAATGGTTATGCTGCTTTATCAGGTAGGAGAGCTGTTCCAGAGTCTTGCAGTAGGGAAATCCCGCCGATCTGTAGCTGAGCTGATGGACATTCGTCCGGATTATGCCAACATAGAGCGGGATGGCGAAATAGTAAGCGTAGATCCTGACGAAGTGGAAGTGGGAACTGAGATAGTGGTGCGCCCGGGCGAGCAGGTGCCGATTGACGGTGTGATAACTCAAGGCGACAGCGCGCTTGATACTGCGAGGCTGACAGGAGAATCCGTGCCGCGCGAGGTCAGCCCAGGCTGCGAAGTGATAAGCGGCTGCATAAACCTTACCGGTGTTATCAGAGTGCGCACGACTAAGCCGTTCGGCGAATCTACGGTAGCGCGAATACTGGATCTTGTCGAAAATTCCGGAAGCGTAAAAGCAAAGGCGGAGAACTTCATAACGCGCTTTGCGAAAGTATACACGCCCATAGTCGTTTTTGCGGCTCTTGCTTTGGCGGTCATCCCAAGTATTTTCACAGGGGAATGGACGCTCTGGATAGGGCGGGCGCTTATATTTTTAGTGGCGAGCTGCCCATGCGCTCTTGTCATATCAGTCCCGCTGAGCTTTTTCGGAGGGATAGGCGGCGCGTCGAGAAAGGGTATATTAGTAAAAGGCGCGAACTATCTGGAAGCTCTGGCGGATGCGCGTACAGTGGTGTTTGATAAAACCGGAACTTTGACAAAAGGATCTTTTGCCGTTACCTCATTGAATCCGGCTGAAGGAACGGATAAAGAGGAGCTGCTGGAGACTGCGGCTTTAGCTCAATCCTTCTCGAGTCATCCGATAGCCGCGTCGCTCAAAGAAGCATATGGAAAGCCTGCCAAGGCGGATACGGCAGAGGATCTCTCGGGCAGAGGCGTTCACGCTAAGAAGGACGGGCATGACCTATATGCCGGAAATGCGCGTCTTATGAACGAAATAGGGGCGGAATTTAAAGAATCGGACGCAGCGGCGACTATAGTATACGTAGCTAAAGATGGGAAGTATCTCGGATTCATCACGATAGAAGATGAACCTAAGGACGACGCAAAAGAAGCGATACAGGCTTTGCGCGATTTGAGAATAGACAGAACGGTGATGCTGACGGGAGACAGACGCGCCGTAGCGGAGAAGGTGGCGGCTCGGCTGGGACTCAACGAATATCACGCCGAATTGCTCCCGCAGGATAAAACAGAGCAGATGGATCGCATTTTAAGCCAAAAGCGAGGCAAGGAAAAAGTTGCCTTCGTGGGAGACGGGATAAACGACGCTCCGACTCTGGCGCGTGCGGATATAGGTATAGCTATGGGCGCGCTGGGCAGCGACGCTGCTATAGAGGCGGCGGACGTTGTGCTCATGAACGACAGGCCGTCTGACGTAGCGCAGGCCGTTAAAACAGCGCGGCATACAGTACGCATAGTTCGTGAAAACGTTGTGTTTGCCCTGGGGGTCAAGTGTATCGTGCTTGTGCTTGCGGCTTTAGGCTTAGTAGGCATGTGGGCGGCTGTGTTTGCTGACGTGGGCGTAACCATACTCGCGGTGCTGAACGCGATGCGTTGTCTCAGCGCGAGATAGATGGGCTAAGCTCCGAATTGCAGATCTTTCATAATGATATGATTGAAATAAAAAAGGCGGAAACAGAAATGTTTCCGCCGATTTGATTATTTAAATTAATCAGATCAATCTTATATTTATTACGCCATCAATGCTGTTCAGCTTTTCTATAGCGTCTGCGGACGGAGAGCCGGACAGATCGAAGACTGTATAAGCTATATCTCCGCGGCTTTTATTGCTCATCTCTTCGATGTTGAGAGAAGCGTCGCTTATAATGGAGCTTATTTTGCTCACCATGCCGGGGTGATTCTTGTGGATTAGAGTCAGACGAGGACCGGAAGCGGGAGCGAGTATGCAAGCGGGCATGTTTACACTGTTCTTTATAGAACCGTGCTCAATATAATCGCGAAGCTGAGCGGCGGCCATGCGCGCGCAGTTTTCTTCGCTTTCGGGAGTGCTGGCTCCCAGGTGAGGTATGCAAGTTACGCCTTTCACGCCGAGTACATTGGCATTGGGGAAGTCTGTAACGTAGCGTTTTACTTTGCCGGACTCTAAAGCCTCGAGCATAGCAGATTCATCAATCAGACCGCCGCGTGCGAAGTTGAATACCGTGACGCCCTGCTTCATGCGTGCGATCTCAGGCGCGCTTATGTAGCCGCGCGTTTTGTCAGTGAGCGGAACATGGATGGTTACGAAATCGGCCTGCTCAAGCATTCTTTCGAGATTAGTGGCGTGTTCGACCGCGATGCTCAAATTCCAAGCGTTATCAATAGAGATGTAAGGATCATATCCGATTACCTTCATGCCCATTGCGTCGGCGGCGTTCGCAACGGCAACGCCTACAGCGCCGAGACCGATGACCGCGAGAGTCTTTCCTGCGATTTCCGGACCGACGAATTGCTTCTTTCCGCTTTCGACGAGTTTTTCAATATCGTCCTGCCCCTGAATGCTGCGCGTCCATTCTACACCGTCTATCAGATTGCGGGATATTGCTATCATAGTTCCCATGACCAGCTCTTTAACTGCGTTTGCGTTTCCGCCGGGTGTGTTGAATACGACGACTCCGTGTTCTGTGCAATCAGATATCGGAATGTTGTTTGTACCTGCGCCTGCGCGTGCGATCGCGAGAAGGCGGTCGCCGAATTTCATAGAGTGGCAGTCTGCACTGCGGACGAGTATCGCATCCTCGTCTCCTTCTTCGATTTTGTTGCTTACCGTGTATTTTTCCTTCGGCAGGCAGGTATAGACTATATCGCTGATAGCGTTAAGTTTTTTGACTTTGTACATCTTGTTCTCCTATTAGTTTTCTAACTCGAATTTCTTCATGAACTCTACGAGAGCCTTGACTCCTTCAAGTGTCATAGCGTTGTATATGCTGGCGCGCATGCCGCCCACCGAACGATGGCCTTTGAGATTTGTGAGACCGGCGGCAGCCGCCTGCTTCACGAAGGCTGCGTCTTTATCCGGGTCGCCCGTGACGAAGGGTACGTTCATAATAGAGCGGTCTTTGGGAACTACGGTACCTTTGAAGAGCTTGCTGTTATCTATAAAGTCATAGAGATAAGCGGCTTTTTCTTCATTGCGGGCCTGAGCTGCGGGAACGCCGCCGTCCGCGAGAAGCTGTTCAAATACGAGTCCGGCCATATAAATAGCGAATGTAGGAGGCGTGTTGAACATGGAGCCCTTTTCAGCATGTGTCTTATAATCCAGCATAGTGGGCAGGCCTTCTTTTTTGCCGATCAGGTCTTTTCTGATTATGACTATTGTTACACCGGAGGGGCCGATGTTCTTTTGAGCTCCGGCGTAGATCAGACCGTAATCGTTAACGTCTATAACTTCAGAAAGGATATTGCTGCTCATATCTGCTACGAGAGGCAGAGCTCCGACCGGAGGGAGAGAAGTATAGCGTGTACCGTAAATAGTGTTGTTGCTTGTTATGTGAGCGTAATCCGCTGTCTGGTCGAACATATCTGCTGTCAGCTCGGGGATATACGTAAAGGTTTTATCCTCGCTGCTGGCTACGACGATAGATTCTCCGTAATGCTTAGCTTCCTTTATTGCTTTTTTGGACCAAGCGCCTGTGTTGACAAAGCACGCCTTTTTGCTGTTCGTCATTAGGTTGGCGGGTACCATTGCGAATTGCAGCGATGCACCGCCCTGGAGAAACAGTACGGCGTATTCGTCGCCGATGTTCATGAGTGATCGCAGGTCTGCCTCGGCTTTGTCTATGATCTCTTGGAAAGCCGCGCTCCTGTGACTCAGCTCCATGACGGACATGCCCGTTCCGTTGTAATTGGTCAACTCTCTCTGTGCTTTTTCCAGCACGGATAGAGGCAGGCAAGCCGGACCGGCGGCGAAGTTAAATACTCTGCTTTCTGACATGATTGACCCTCCTATATGTAGTCTTATATAATAAATGATACTGTAAATAACCTCCTAGAGGTTAATAATGACATTATAACTCTCTCTTGTGAAAAAATCAACGGTCTTTGCGTTAATATTTGAAATATGATATAATATATTAAAACAATAGTTCGAGATTATACGTAATATTTATTCGGATAAAAGATAAATAGTTCGGTTAAATGGAGGAATAAAATTAACATGGATCTGTTTTCTATGATGAAGCCGACGAGTACGCCTCTGGCGGACAGGATGAGACCGAGAACATTGGAAGAATTCTTTGGTCAGGAGCATATAGTAGGCAAGGGCAGGCTGCTGCGAAGGGCGATAGAAACGGATAAGCTTGGCTCATGTATCTTTTTCGGACCGCCGGGGACGGGAAAGACCACGCTGGCGCAGATAATAGCGAATAGTACGCATTCGTATTTTGAAATGCTGAATGCGGTCAGCGCGGGAGTCAAGGAAGTGCGCGAAATAATATCGCGTGCGGAGGAAAGACAAAAGCTGGAAGGGAGGTCTACTTATCTGCTGCTGGACGAGTGCCACAGATGGAGCAAAGCGCAGACGGACGCAATCCTCCCGGCGGTGGAGAAGGGCTCTATAAAATTCATAGGAAGCACGACGGAAAATCCTCTCGTGGCTATGACTCCGGCTATAGTTTCGAGATGCAGACTGTTTAAATTTGAAAGCCTGTCTAAAGACAATGTAAGAGAGATTGTACTCAGGGCGGTTAAAGATAAAGAACGCGGGTACGGAAATATGGACGTCAATATAACGGACGAGGCGCTGGAGCACATAGTCTTAGCGTCCGGCGCGGACGCGCGCGCAGCTCTCAATGCGCTGGAGCTTGCCGTGCTCACTACCAATCCCGATTCCGATGGGAAAATAGAGATAACGCTGGAGGTGGCGGAGGAATCGCTTCAGCAAAAGGCGATGGGAGTTGGAGATGATGAGTTTTACGATATGCTTTCGGCGTTTTGCAAATCTTTGCGCGGATCCGATTCAGACGCGGCGCTGTTCTGGTTCGCTCGAATGATTTTGGCGGGAGTTGATCCTATGGTTATAGTGCGCAGGATAATAGCTCACGCCAGCGAAGATGTCGGAATTGCAGATCCGAATGCGATGGTGCAGGCGACGGCGGCGTATACGGCCCTGAATGCAATAGGAATGCCCGAGGCGCGCCTGAGCATAGCGCAGGCGATAATATATGTATGCGAAGCGCCGAAATCAAATTCTGTGTGCATGGCGATAGACGCGGCTATGCGCGAGGCCAAGGAGACATACAGGACGGAAGTCCCCCTGCATCTGCGCGATACGCACTATGCCGGATCGGATAGGCTGGGAAGCGGCAGCGGATATAAATATCCGCATAATTATGAAGGGCATTACGTAAAACAGCAGTATCTGCCGGACGGCGTGCAGGGCGGATATTATACCCCAAGCGAACAGGGAGACGAGGCGGAAGTTGGTAAGAGAAAAGAAAAGCGCGGATAGTTTGCAGATAGTTTAAAGCTTGGCTTATAGATGCAAAAAGCGGTATTTATAAGTAAAAATATTCAAAGATTATGTGGTAAATAGCACATCTCTGTGCTATAATTTACTGAGTATCTAAGGAGAGAGGTGACGGAATGAGCAAGGCAGACGATATTTTCATACAAAACTGCGAGGATATTCTGGAAAAGGGATTCTGGGACACGGGGCTCGACGTGCGTCCGAAATGGGAAGATGGGACACCGGCTCATACTGTCAAACTGTTCGGTTTGGTCAACAGATATGACCTTCGCGAAGAGTTCCCCATTCAGACGATAAGAAAAATAAACTTTCGCGGGCTGGTGGATGAGCTGCTCTGGATATGGCAGAAGAAGTCCAACAATGTGAAAGATTTGGCGACACATATCTGGGACGCATGGGCTGACGAAAACGGAAGCATAGGCAAAGCTTATGGATACCAGATGAGTGTGAAAAGCAAATATCCTGAGGGCGAGTTCGATCAGGTTGACAGAGTATTGTACGACCTAAAGCACAATCCGAACAGTCGCAGAATACTTACTAATATATATAATTTTCAGGATTTGAATGAGATGGCTCTCTATCCTTGTGCTTATTCTATGACTTTTAACGTAAGCGGGAACGTGCTGAACGGTATACTTCACCAGCGTTCGCAGGATATGCTTACGGCAAATAACTGGAACGTGTCACAGTATGCTGTGCTGCTGCATATGTTTGCTAAAGTGAGCGGACTTGTCGCAGGCGAGCTGCTGCACGTTATTGCAGACGCGCACATATACGACAGGCATGTGCCTATTGTGCGCGAGCTGATGAAAGCTAAGAAATTCGACGCGCCTAAATTTGAGCTGGATGACGAAAGCGATTTTTATGCGTTTACGGTCGACAGCGCAAGGCTTGTAGGATATGAATGCGGCCCTTCCATAGGCAGATTGCCCGTGGCTATATAACAGGAACTAAAAAATGAAGCTTATAGCAGCGATGGATGAGAAGCGCGGAATAGGAAAAAACGGAGGGCTGCTCTGTCATTTGCCGTCCGATCTCAGGTATTTCAAACAAGTTACGCTGGGCCGAGATGTGATAATGGGAAGAGCAACTTTGGAGTCCTTCCCCGGAGGCAGGCCTTTGCCGGGGCGCAGGAATATCGTGCTTTCTAAAACTTTAAACAGAGATGATGTTTTGATAGTCCGAAGCGTAGACGAGCTGATGAATATCGCGGGGATTGACGACGCTTTTGTTATCGGCGGCGGTCAGGTATATTCACAGCTGTTGCCGTATTGCGACACGGCGTATATAACTCAGCTCGAGGGGGACTTTGGCGCAGAGGTGTTTATGCCGGATATTTCGGAGGCGGGCTTTGTAAAGACAGGTTCAAGTGATTTAAAGGAAGAAAATGGAGTCAGATTCACATTTGACGTTTATACTATAAAAAATAAGAGCCGCTGATTTTGCAGCGGCAGAACAGAGAAAGACTGATACTCGTCGAATTGAAAGGAAGCTGTGAGACGAGCTTAGAGTAATATCAGGATTGACATCGTTTAATTTATAAATTTATAAACGAGTGAAATAATAAGAAAATTAATATAAGGAAGATTTTAAAGTTTAAATTGCTGACATTGCAGCTGGGGCGCATTTTGTTGTGCCTGAGCTGTATAATAAGCAGAGAGTTTTAAGTTGTTGAGGTGTTTAATTAAATGAAAATCGTGATCTTGGACGGTCACGCCACAAACCCGGGAGATCTTAGCTGGGAGGAAGTGGAGAAGCTGGGGGAGACTGCGGTCTACCCGAGATCGACAGCGGCCCAGGCGATTGAGAGGATTGGGGATGCGGAGGTAGTGCTGACCAACAAAGTGCCCATTACGCGAGAGATAATGGATGCATGTCCGAACATACGTTATGTAGGGTTGATTTCGACCGGAACTAACATAATGGACTTATCTTTAGCAAAAGAGAGAGGAATAGCGGTGACAAATGTTCCCGGATATTCTACTGATTCTGTAGCACAAATGGCGATTGCGCTGCTCCTGAGCTATACGAATAGGGTTGTAGAGCATGCGCAGAGTGTGCGCGGGGGGAAATGGTCCAAAAGTAAGGATTACTGCTTTTGGGACTATCCAATAATTGAGCTGGCGGGCAAGACTCTCGGAGTAATCGGGCTGGGGCAGACAGGTCAGGCGACCGCGAGGATAGCTGCTGCGCTCGGAATGAAGACAGTGGCTTATTCGCGTACGAAAAAGAACGTGGATATAGAGCAGACCGATCTGGACGATTTACTTTCGAGAGCTGACTATATCAGCTTGAATTGTCCGCTGACAGAGCAGACAAAAAATCTGATTTGCAGAGAAAACATAGCAAAAATGAAGGATGGAGCGGTTATAATAAATACAGGCAGAGGACCGCTCGTAGATAATAACGCTGTTTGCGATGCTCTGGACAGCGGGAAGCTGGCAGCTTTTCTCGCGGACGTCAACTTTGACGAACCGCCGAAGGCTGACGACAGGCTCATAGCGCATGAAAAGGCGGTCTTTACGCCGCATATAGCCTGGGCGTCTATAGAAGCGAGGTCGAGGCTTGTGGATGCGGTAGCTGAAAACTTGAGGTCATGGATGAAGGGCGGAAAGCTCAACAGGGTAGAGCTGTGAACACAAATAATATAATGAGAGTTAGAAGGAAAAAGGAAAAGTGAAGCAGGGAACGGGAAAGCATATGCAGCAGAATAACACAGAGAATGAAGTACAGGAAGAAGTAGCAGTGCAGGAGGCTCAGCCAAAAAAGAAGAAGAGTACATTAGTTATTATTATTTGCGCGATAATTCTGCTCGCGGTTGCAGTCAGCGTTTTTGTCATAACCACAAAGAACGCTCGTGCAGAAGAACAGCGGCAGAAGATGGAAAAACTCAATGCGATTTTGACCAGCGAGACTTTTGTAGAAGGTATATCTGTAGGCGGAGTGGATATCAGCGGATTGACTGTAGAAGAAGCAAAAGAAAAGCTTAAAGATCAAAATGCAGAACTGGTGGGCGACGTTACAATTGTTGCTGAATACGACGCTGACGATTACGAGAAAAAGCTCACAAAGAAGAATATGGGAATTACTGCGGATTTAGATGCAGTTCTGGAAGAGGCTTTGACAGCGGCTCATGCGAGCACTTACGAAGAAGCGGAAGAGGCTCTCGCAGCGATCAAGGAAAATGGAAAAGACTACGATATTGCGCTGAAAGCTGATGAAGATAAGCTCGCAGATATAGCCGAAGAAATAGCAGATGAGGTGAATGTAAAAGCCAAAAACGCTACTATTAAACTGGGCGACGATGGAATTGAATACGTAGAAGAAGAAGACGGGAAGTCGCTCGACGAGGAAGCCTTTGTGCAAACGATAAAAGAGCGTATAGAAAACAGGGACTTTTCCAATATAAAAATCGAGCTGAAAACTACTCAGCCGGAGCTTACATTGTCTGACATAAAGGGCACTTATGTAAAGATGGGCACGTGCACGACGTCTTACAGCGGCTCCACAAGCAATCGTAAGTATAATGTAAAAAAAGCTGCGGAGAAGATAAACGGCGTAGTTGTAGAGCCGGGGGAGACATTCTCTATGAACGACACTATAGGAGACCGCACATACAGCAACGGTTGGAAATCTGCCGCGGCTATAGTACGCGGAAGCACAGAGCAGCAGGCAGGCGGCGGAGTATGCCAGGTTTCGACCACGTTGTACAATGCAGTAGTCAAGTCGGATCTTGAGATAGTCCATCGTCAGAATCATTCAAGCAAGGTTCACTATGTAGACCCCGGCTTGGATGCGACAATAAACACGGGAACCATTGACTTCACTTGGAAGAATGACACAGATAAGCCTGTGCTGATAAAAGCTTCGGCGGACGGCAGCAAGCTTACGGTTACGATATACGGGCCGCCCTTCGATACAGACGAGTATGACGAAATAAAGCTGTCGAGCTCTTATGTGGGTACCAGCTCATCAGGCAAAATGACATATCAGTCTTATAAAATTTATTATAAAGACGGGGAAAAGGTTAAATCTGAGAAGCTGGACAGATCTACATACAGACCGTATAACTAATATTTAAATTCAGAGTTATTAATAGAAAAATGCGCGCAGGAGTTTAAACTCTTGCGCGCATTCTTTTTGCTTAAATAGGTCAAACTAATAGTGATTAAGTACGGATTAAGTTTATACACTTAGATTATGTGATTTTTCAAAGGACGTTCGATAATCGCTCATGGTGTTTTCACAGTGGTTTATTACAATATAATCACAAAGCAAGGATGGTGTTTAGAATGAATTACTCAAATAACGGAAATTATTACAATACAGGCGGGGAATACGACAGCTCTCCCCGAAAGCCTAAAAAGAATAGATTTTGGTTTAAGGCGGTGGCATGTGTCCTGGCGGTCGCTGCGATAAGCGGCAGCAGCATCTGGGTTTACGCCTCGGCTGTGGGGGATAAGAACACAGTCGGAGCAGTGCAATCGGCTCAGACGTCGCAGGAAGCTCAGCAGTCGGACACCTCGCAAAGCAGCGACAGCGGAAGCCTGACAGCGACGAGCAAGGAAGGCACGACAGAACTTAGCTCTGTAGAAGTAGCGTCTAAAGTTATTCCTTCTGTAGTGTGCATTCAAACTTATGTATCCGTATCTGAACAGAACGGTTTCGGAAGGAATATGGGAATGAGCAACAGCAGCGAGATTTCCGGCAGCGACAGTTCTGTACAGCTTTACTCCGAGGGCTCGGGTATAATAATTCGCAATGATGGTTATATTGTAACTAATGCTCATGTAATAGCTGATGCAGACGTGATTAAAGTAATACTGTCTGATGATCAGACTTATGAAGCAAAGGTGGTAGGAACGGACTCCAGCACTGATTTGGCGGTTCTCAAAATTGAGGCGACCGGTTTGACAGCGGCGGAAATAGGAGATTCTTCAGAACTGCAAGTAGGCGAGACGGTGATGTGCGTAGGAAATCCGGGCGGACTTCAGTTCGACAGCTCCGTAACGCAGGGCATTGTATCCGCGGTGAACAGACCGCTTCAATACGAGGACAGTTATACACTCAATGCAATTCAGACAGACGCTACTATAAACCCGGGCAATTCCGGCGGTGCGCTGGTGAATATGAGCGGTCAGGTAGTAGGTATCAGTTCGGCGAAATACGCTGCGGACGGATATGAGAATATGGGATTTGCCATAACTACAGAAGAAGCTTTGCCTATTATTAACAACTTAATAGATTATGGATATGTTAAAGACAGAGGCGCTTTGGGCGTGAACTGTGCAATAATAGACGAGTTTACGGCAAAATACAATAACCTCCCTGCGGCAGGTATATACGTATACGAAGTGACTAATCCCAATCCGGGAGATCTGCAGGCGGGGGATATAATAACCAGCGTGGATGGAAATACTATAGAGAGCGAAACCGACCTGAAGGATGCGCTCAAGAACAAAGCTCCGGGTACAGAAGTAACAATAGAGTTCACCCGATCCTCCACAGGAAAAACGTATACCGGGACTCTGACGCTTCAGGAAGCGGTTCAGACGCAGACCAGCAGTAATTAAGCAGTTTCTTACATTTTCATAGATTCCTCTTTATGAAAGGGACCGTTCTGTAGGGAGAACGGTCTCTTTTATGTGTTTTACAGAAAAAATCCGAACAAAAAAAAGAGATATTTTTTTAAAAAAAGGGTTGACAAAATAGTTGCCGTGCGATAAAATAATATCGTTGCTTGCGGCGGGACTTCGAAAGAAGGAAAGCGCAGCACGGTGCGAAGTTGCGGGCGTGGCGGAATTGGCAGACGCGCTAGACTTAGGATCTAGTGCCCGAGGCGTGAAGGTTCGAGTCCTTTCGCCCGCACCAATAGGACATGCGGGAGTGGCTCAGTGGTAGAGCGTCGCCTTGCCAAGGCGAATGTCGCGAGTTCGAATCTCGTCTTCCGCTCCATTATCGAGAGGCTGCGGGTGTAGCTCAATGGTAGAGCTCCAGCCTTCCAAGCTGGCTACGTGGGTTCGATTCCCATCACCCGCTCCAGCATCTGTGGGTTTTTAGCTCAGTTGGTAGAGCACCTGACTCTTAATCAGGGTGTCCGGGGTTCGAGTCCCCGAAGACCCACCAGAAAGACTGCTAGAGATAGCAGTCTTTTTTGTTTATTTTTTTATAAACGTGAACAGATGTCCCCCGCTTCTATAGGCGGTGGATTGCACCGCTGCTGAAGACCTAAAGGGGCGTTGCCTCTCGTAAAGCAGCAACTGATTAACCTGGAATATACTTATTACTTTGCGAGGGATACTTGAAATATACACAAAAAAAAGTTATAATATTCCCAAATAGCTGCGGCATTCCTGAATGAGTGCGCGGACTCAAATGGAGATAGGTATTGAATCTAATGAAGCTATACGATATTACTTTAGATTTAGATGAGGAAACGATAGTATATGCGAGCGATCCGAAGTTTGTTAAAGAGGCGTGGCATACGGTACAGGACGACGGATTTTTGCTTCACAAAATCACAATGGGAACACATGCAGGCACGCATATAGACGCGCCGTCGCATATGCTGGAAAATACAGATGACGTATCTGACATACCGCTTAACAATTTTATCGGGGATTGTATACTCTGTGATAATGTAGAACAGTTTGACTATGATTTTTCCAGACTCCTGATTCGCGGGAAGGTCAACAAGGGCGAGGCAATGCGTTTGGCGGATTCTAAGATGAGGCTTATAGGCACCAGCGAGCAGTCCATAGGCTGCGACGAGGTTCATAAGATACTTCTGAGAAGCGGCTGTATTATAGTTGAATCATTAAAGCTTGAAAAAGTACCTAACGGAAAATATTTTTATGTCGGTCTGCCTCTCAAAATGAAGGTGGATGGGAGCCCTATTCGCGCGTGCCTAATAGAATGGAGCTGCGATGAAGGGAAATAAACTGCACAAAGGAATTTCTACGGCGGCGGGATTTTTGTTTGTCATAGGAGTGATATTGTGTGTAATTTGCGCCCTGTGCATGAGCAGAGGCTTTTTTAAATATGAATACGAAAAAAACGGAACGGCAGCGTATCTTGATATTTCAGATTCAGACTTGGAGAGAGCGACAGAGCATTGGCTCGCATATATAGAAGACAGCGAGGATGATCTGGATATATCGGTGACACTCTCGGGCGAAGAAAGGCAGCTTTTTAACGACAGAGAGAAAGAACACATGGTAGACGTAAAGAATTTATACCTGGGCGCGCTGACTGTCGGAAGAATATGTGCAGCGCTGGCTGTAATAATTCTGCTTTTAGAGATTTTCGTATTTAAGCGTTTGCGGCAGGCTGTAAGCGGATATATTATAGGAAATGCGGTGTTTTTCGCCGCGTTTGCCGTTTTAGCCGTTCTGGCGGCGAGCGATTTTACGACATTCTGGACAAATTTCCATCATGTGTTCTTTTCCAACGATTTATGGCTGCTGAATCCGGAGACGGACATGATGATTAGAATGGTGCCGGAGACGTTTTTCTTTGATCTTGTAATGCGCGTGGTGTTTATAGGCGGCGGCTCAATGCTCGTCGTATTAGCGGCGGCTGTGCTGCTCAGGTTTAGATTGGCGCGGAAGGAAAAGCTATCCGCAATTAATCATGAATAAGGAATAGATATGCAATACAATGAAATGGCGCAGGCTGCGCTGAAAAAAATGGCAGGAGGAAATGCCGTCATACTTGCGATAGAGACGAGCTGCGACGAGACGGCTGCGGCTGTGGTCAGAAACGGGAGAGAGGTTCTCGGCAGTTCTATATATTCTCAAATACCTGTACATAGAGAGTACGGAGGGGTAGTTCCTGAGCTGGCGTCGAGAAATCACGTTGAAAAGCTGCCGTTTGTAGTGGATGAAGCTCTTTCGCAGGCGGGGATGAAGCTGGAGGATGTGGACGCGCTGGCTGTAACCCAGGGGCCGGGGCTCGTCGGCGCGCTTTTGACAGGTGTTGCTTATGCGAAAGCTCTTGCGTTCGCGCTAAAGAAGCCTCTGATACCTGTCAACCATATGGACGGGCACATAAGCGCAGGCTATATCACTCATGCTGATTTAAAACCGCCTTTTCTTTGTCTTGTGGCTTCCGGAGGTCATACTCAGATAGTTCGTGTTGCGGATTACGGCGAATATGAGCTGATAGGCGAGACGCGAGACGACGCGGCGGGAGAAGCTTTTGACAAAGTGGCACGTGTGCTGGGGCTCAGCTATCCGGGCGGACCGAACATATCCAAATTAGCCAAAGAGGGGAACGCCGAGGCTTTTACATTGCCGCGCAGCTTTAAAGGAGAATCTCATTTTGATTTTTCGTTCAGCGGTATAAAAACGGCGGTTATCAACCTTATACACAATCTGGAGCAGAAGGGCGACGAGATACCAAAAGCCGACGTTGCGGCGAGCTTTCAGAAGGCGGTAGTGGACGTGCTCACGGACAATATTTTCCGTGCCGCTGAGGCAGGCGGAGACAAGACAATCGCCCTGGCAGGCGGAGTATGCGCGAATGCCGCTCTGCGAGAGTCGGTAGAAATGCGCGCGGGGAGAGAAGGCATAGAAATGTATTTGCCCGATTTGAAATACTGCACTGACAATGCGGCGATGATAGGCGCGGCGGCATACTATGCAATGCACCGCGGAGCAGCGAAATTGGATCTGAACGCAGACCCTGCTCTTTTATTTTAATAAATGCAAATTATGTCAAGTAAGACATATAAGAGGCATATATTTATAAATGACGGGGCAGCGCCCCTTATGAAAGCGCGGAAAAAACTGCGCACGTGCGGGTGTTTATTGATTAATACAGTTTTTCATTTCTAATAACATCACTCCATAAATAAGGAGGTTGCTGTATGAGTAACGAAAAGCTTGATAGAATAATAGAGAGAAGAAAATTGCTCGTTGTCGCTGTGATGATCATTGCGGCAATAATCGTGCTGATACTGATCCAAACGAGAACGGACATATTGCAGACGTCGGCGTATCCTGCTCTTTCCGGAAGGAGAGTAGTCATAGACGCAGGGCATGGGGGTTCGGACGGAGGAGCAATAGGCTCGTCGGGAACGATAGAAGCGGAGATAAACCTCTCAATAGCTGAAAAGCTGAAAACGGCTCTGGAGGGATACGGCATGACCGTGGTTATGACACGCGAAACAGAAGAAGCGGTGGCGGCTGACAAAAAATCCGACATGGCAAAGCGCAGAGAGATAATACAGACCAGCGGTCAGGACGTGACGGTTAGTATACACCAAAATAAACATACTGACAGCGACGCTCGCGGACCGCAGGTTTTTTATGCTCCCGGCTCGGCAGAAGGCGAAAAGCTCGCCGTATGTATTCAGGAACGCATGAATACGGAGCTGCAAGTAGAAAAACCTCGAAGCGCGGCG